>JBHLNY010000383.1:0-2838 GCA_048941065.1 Promethearchaeota archaeon | reverse complement strand
AAGACAATTAAGAGCAAAGATTTTGGAGAATCATTAAAAGCATTGAAGGAAAAAAGGGATCCAATTTTTATTGGAAATTAAATTCTTTAAAATCTCTAGCGATTTTTTCAATGATAGATAATAACTCCTTGATTTTTTAATTCATTAATCCATTTGGGAATCTTCTTCAGAGGATTATCTAGAATATTTAACTCTTTAAGCGAAATTAAGTTGGTTAAAACTTGTGGTAGATGAGTTAATCTATTACCAGCTAAATTCAATTTTTGTAGTGATTTTAATTCTCCAATGGATTCAGGTAACCTTTCTAGATAATTATCTGATAATTCTAATTTCTGAAGAGAGGTTAGATTTCCAATAGAATCCGGTATTTTTTTAAGATGGTTTTCTTCTAAAACAATTATGCGTAGTTCTTTTAGGTTCCCGATAGATTCAGGAATAGTCTCAATAGTACCTTGGCAACTTTTAAGAACTTGTAGCTTTTCAAGTCCTCCTATTGACTCCGAAAGCTGATTTAAAGGATTATAATAAATATTTAATTTCTTTAGAGCTTTTAGATTGCTTATTGAGTTTGGGAGTTCTTTTAAGTTATTTTGATATAATCGAAGTATTTGTAAGGATTTTAAATTACCTATGGATTCCGGGATCTCATTCAACTGATTATATTCTAGGTTGAGATCTTCTAGAGATTTTAAATTACCGATTGACTCGGGAAGCGCTGTTAGATTATTATTACTTAGATTAAGAATTTTAAGGTTTAAAAGATTCCCTAAAGATTCTGGTAGCGTAATTAACTGATTATATTCCAAATTTAATGTTTCAATTGAAATCATTTTCCCAATAGATTTTGGTAAATAAGATAGTTGATTACCTGCTATATTCAATACTTTGAGTGATGATAAAAGGCATATTGAATCTGGAATAACTTTTAAATCGTTTTCCCTTAGGATTAATCCCTTTAGGTGTTCAAGCTTATCAAATTCCACTATATTGGAAAGATCCTTTATCTTTTTCCATCCTAAATCCAAAATTCCGTTTAAGATTTGAGTTTTCTCCCCATTGAAATTAATATAATCATTCATTTTTACAAAACTCTTATTCCCTAAAATCAGTTTTAAGCTAAACCATAAATAATATTTCTTACCTAAAAATAATGCAAATAATGTAAGTAAATCATATTTTTCATATTTTTTTCTGAATAACAAATATAAAATTTCTTCCTAAAAATTTAATCTTCCTCCAACTCCACCCTATATCGACAGCATTTATCACCTTTAGTGAGTAATTTTGTGAACCCTTCAGTTTTAAACTTCGGGTTTAGCGCTTTGACAAAACTTCTAAGAGATTCGCCAATTAATACTTCACAAAGATCAGGTGCTTTCGACCATGGTTCCGTAACCGGACAAGTAAAGAGTTCTTTTTCAAAAGCTTGTGGCGTGTTTTCAATATACCCATCCCAGAAATTCGCATATCTATCATCTATGAAATCAACCATCTTGGGAATCTTCATGCAATCCTTGAAATCCTCTGGTTTGCAACCTACTATTTTCATTATTGTTGCCGCATCTCTCTTACCCCTTTCTCGATTTTCTTCCTTAAGTCTTTCAACGAATTTTTCGCCTCCGACTTCCTTACCTACTGTATAAAGTAACACTGCCATCCGGGCCAAGGCTTTTGTCCAATTCTTATAACGCTTTCCCATTTCTTCCTCGCTAATTGGATACTTCTCATAATCAGGTATTTCTTTCATAATATTACCTCCTAATAAAAATAATTATCACTAAAATAAATCTAGTGATTTTCACATCACTATATTTTACTAATATATTGTTTTTTAAATTAATTTTTATTTATTGTGCAGTTTTAATACCACCTAATCTATACAAACCAATTTAGGTTTTATGCAATTTATTCCTTCACGTTCGAAGCCATTTTCTTGATCTGTATCCTACCTGACATATTTTTGATATGCTCACCACCCGATATGACATTCCCCAACTCATATAAGCCGCTCGCAGAGCCAAAACTATCATAAAACATTACCACGTCTCCCCATGGCGCATAATATGCAAGCGTTCCAGTCTGCGCATTGGCCAAAGGTGTACCAGTTGTATTAAGTTTTTTTGGTGGATAAAAGATTTTTTCATTATTGCTGTAATCTTGAACGGCAATCGTTAAAGGTAGCTGTTCATAGAGTTCTTTGGCAGCTTGGCTGTTATTGAGCTCAAAAACCGTTGTATTTCCATTTGCTTGTATACTGATTCGCATATTTATTTCCTTTAATTATTGGATATTTTTATCTTAATATCATTTTTTTATTTTTCTATCCCAAATGCTTCTTCAAGATTTTTTCCTCTAAAATAAGGGTCGTTTCTGTCAATTAATCCATGTCTGATGGCAAACATAGCCTTTTCATAAAGCATCTTATTTAAATCTCGCCCGATTTCTGTTAAGCGATATTCAATTTTTACCGGAGATGTGCTTACGATCTCTTTTTTAATAAACCCATATTTCTCTAATCTTTTTAGTTGATCCGATAATACCCGGTTGCTGAGGCCATCATGCGTTTCCAAAAAATCTGTAAATCTCTTACAGCCTAAGAACATAGATTTTAATATGCTTACAGCCCATTTCCGTGATAATTCATTATATCCGTCCATAGTAAATTTGAACTTAAGTTCAGTAATCATTAAATCACCTTGTAACTTGTAGCTTACAATTTCTTTATAAGTAAGGAAAACTTATAAAATTTTATAATAATACCAAGTAATAAATTAATACTTAATAATTTATTGTAATAAAAAAAACCAAGAAAGAGAGGTTGAAAATGGAAAAATTAAA
>JBHLNY010000091.1:0-11472 GCA_048941065.1 Promethearchaeota archaeon | reverse complement strand
ACGGAATATTAGAAGCGATTCGTTTGTTATTTACATTTGATCGCGAATTATGGGGGGTAATAGAGGTATCATTCAGAGTCTCATTAACATCAACTTTTCTTGCTGCACTAGTAGCTTTACCAATCGGCTCTTTTATAGGTTTACGTGAGTTTCGTGGAAAAAAAACACTATCAAATTTGATTAACACTTTTATGGGTTTTCCTCCTGTAGTAATGGGATTAATTGTGTATTTATTATTATCTCGAAGCGGTCCCTTTGGTTCACTAGGTTTACTTTATTCCACTTCGGCTATGATTGTTGCCCAATTCCTTCTAGCAGTCCCTATAATAACCGGTACAGCAAAAGCAGCAATTGAAAGTGTAGATCCAACATTAAAAGAAACTATACTCTCTTTAGGGGCTAATGAACGTCAATTATGGTGGGAATTAATTAAAGATTCAAAAAAGTCTGTAATAGCGGGTTTTCTTGTTGCATTTGGTCAAGCAATTTCTGAAGTTGGGGCGGTAATGATTGTTGGAGGAAATATTCGCTGGGAGACTCGAACTTTTACAACATCAATAGTACTTAACACTCGAATGGGTGAATTCGGTATGGCTATTGCTTTAGGTGTGCTTCTTATTTCAATAGCTTTTATAGTAAATTATGGATTAACACGATTACAAGCCAGAGCTGGTTAAGATGAAGATGCTTGAAGTAAAAAATCTCTATAAAGAATATTATAAAGAAAATAAGTCAAGTATTAAAGTTTTATCTGATGTTAGTTTTTCGATTAATAAAGCGGAATGTTTTGTTATAATTGGGCCAAATGGAAGTGGTAAAACAACTCTATTAAGGATTCTAGGTCTCCTTGAACCTCCAACAGAAGGACAAATATTATATTATGGGAAAAATTTGAGTAATATCTCAAGAAAAGAAAGGGTCAAATATAGAAGAAAATTCTCATTTGTGAGGCAAAAGCCTGTAGTGCGGGATGCTTCTGTGTTTAGTAATATAGCTTATGGATTGAAAGTGCGTGGTATGAGATGGGAGGAATATATAGATGATGTAGATGATATAATTAAATTTGTTGGTTTAAAAGATTTGGAGAAAAAGAATGCTAGATCATTATCTGGAGGAGAAATGCAACGAGTTGCAATAGCGATGAATTTTGTTATTTCTCCAGAATTATACCTATTGGATGAAGTATCCGCCAATTTAGATCCTATGAATGTTAAATTATTAGAAGATTTTATAAGAAATATAAAGCAAGATAAGGAGAAAACTATCATAATGAGTACTCATGACCCTCTTGAAGCAATAAAATTTGGAGATAGAATAGCAGTACTCAATAACGGACAAATAATTCAAATTGGGACTCCTAATGAAATATTTACGACTCCAAAAGATGAATTTACTGCCCTCTTCGTAGGATATGAAAATATTTTTTCTGGCATCGCGAAAATCGATAAACCTACAGGATTAACTCTTATAAGAGTTAACGATTTAACAATAACTGCGTCAAGCCATATAGAGGGAGAAGTAAAAGTTTGCATTCGTCCAGAAAGTATAGGAATCTCTAAAAATCCTCCTAGTAATGTTAGTTATCGTAATAATTTCAAAGGAACTATTGAAGACATCAGAGATTTTGGAAATACTTGTCATCTCATAATTAATTGTCAATCTGAAAGAGTTTTGGCGACAATAACAAAATTATCATTGAACAAGTTAGAATTAGCTAGAAATTCTGATGTATTTATTAATTTTAAAGCAACAGATGTTAAAATATTATGATTAAGTTTTTAAGAAATTTCAATTTAAATAGAATTATCGTTATGTACAGAAAATACCATCGAAAACATTAAGACTTTTACTAAAATGATCGACATATCTAAAAAAGAGACAATTCCTAGGATTGCTAGGGCCTCTGGAAAAATAAAACTTAAAAAAGAAACAATAGATAGAATTAAAACTAATAAAATCGAAAAAGGAGATGTTTTTACAATAGCAAAAGTATCTGCTATTAATGCTGTTAAGAAAGTACCTGATTTAATTCCCCTTTGCCATCCAATCCCGATAAACAATGTTAATATAGACTTTACTTTTGAAGGAGATACATTCATTAAAGTTACATGTTTGGTAAAGAGTATAGCGAAGACTGGTGTTGAGATGGAAGCTCTCACAGGAGTAAGTGCGGCTTTGCTGAATATTTGGGACGTTGTTAAGATGTATGAAAAAGATGAGAAAGGACAATATCCACTCACTCTGATTTCTGAAATAAAAGTTGAAAAAAAAATTAAAAAGCAGTAATTTAATATAAAATGAGAGATAAGAATAATAGAGAAATCAAACATATTAGATTTTCAATTACTTCTAAATGTAACTTTAATTGTATTTATTGTGATCAAGAAGGATTTATTCCAAAAACGTCAGAATTAACTGTGGAAGAAATTACAAGATTATGTAAAATTCTTGCTGAGATCTTAAAGGTAACAAGAATTAAATTTACGGGGGGAGAACCTTTATGTCGAGAAGAGATAGTGCAGATTATAAAGAATGTAGCAGATTTACACATCTATAAAGATATTTCTTTAACCACAAATGGATATTATTTGTATGAAATGGCTGAAGAACTATTTAAAGCAGGTTTAAATAGAATTAACGTTTCATTGGCCTCACTTAAACCTGAAATTTATAAGAAAATATATGGATCAAATTCTTTAGAAAAAGTTCTTAAAGGATTAGAGAAAGCAAAAGAAATTGGATTTAATCCCATAAAATTAAATTTTGTTATTTTAAAAGGGATTAACGATAATGAATTAGAGAGTATGATTGAGTTCTGTGCAAAAAATAGATATATTTTACAATTAATTGAATTGCATAAAGTCTCTGATGCGTTAGGAGGGAATGGCGAGTTCTATGAAAAGCATCATTATGATGTTAAACCTCTTATAGAAATGTTAGAATCTAAATCAGCAAAAACAATAGTTAGAGGGAATATGCAAAACAGAAAAGTGTTCATTATGCCTAATTCTGCTGTTATTGAAACTATTACTCCTAGTCATAATTTCTGTATGGGGTGTACAAAACTAAGAGTTGGATGTGATGGAAACCTTTTTGGCTGTTTATATCGTTCAGACCTAGGGAAAAATGTTAAAGAGGTTTTGCGTAATCATTATTCATTATCAAAATATGAGTCAATTGTTAAAGAGGTAGTTGATTCAAGAGAGCCTTATTATTGAGGTAGAGTGAACAATTTGTTAGTAGAAGTACTATATTTTGCAGAATTTAAGGATATTACAAAAAAAGAAACTGAAAAGTTCGATTTATCAAATAATAAATTAAAGGAATTAATTGATTTACTTATTAAAAAATATAATCCTATACGAGAGCTGTTATGGGATATAAATAATGATTCATTAAGTAAAAATATCTCAATCATTATAAATAACAAGCCTTTTCATGATCAAAGTATTTTATCTGCTAATTTAAATGAAGGAGATAAGATTGCTTTCTTATTACCAGTATCAGGGGGTTGATATGGATTGAAGAGTGCTAAAGAGTTAAGATCTGGTATTTATAATAAGGGAGAAATTACATTAGATGAAATTATTAAATCTATAAAAAATAATCCAAAAATAAAGAAAGTAGGTTCAATTCATGTTTTTACTGGAATTGTAAGAGAAAGTTCCAAAGAAGGCAAACATGTTAAAAGCATGAAGATTGATTCTTATGATGATTTAGCAAATAAAAGCATAAATAAAATTTGTCAGAATTTAAAGCAAAAAGAAGGAATTATAGACATAAAAATTATTCATTTTAAAGGCGATTTTGAACTTTCTGATGATTTAGTTTATGTTGTAGTAGCATCAGCTCATAGAGAGGAGGGTTTTGATACTGTGAAAAATGCTGTTGATTTGTATAAAAAAGAAATAGCAGTTTGGAAACGAGAAGAATTTATTAATGGAACTTCTAAATGGATCCATTAATATTTATAAGAAATGTGAGAAAAACTTCGTTCAATTATGAAATTCTTAAAAGCAATTCAAGTGGAGGAATTAAAAGCTATACTTCAATCGATTCCAAAAATAGTTACTGAAGAGGAAGTAATACCTCTTACAAAAAGTTACAATAGAGTTATCTCTAGAGATATCATTAGTGATATTAATGTACCACATTTTAGAAAGTCAAGAATAGATGGATATGCTGTAATTGCTGAAGATACTTTTGGTGCTGAAGAAGATAATTTTATAAAACTCAATTTAGTTGAGACGATTAATGCTGGAGAGAAACCTCAAAAAAAAGTTGAAAAAGGACAATGCTCTTATGTAGCAACAGGCGCAGCCATTCCTAACAATGCTGATGGAGTAGTTATGGTAGAATTTACAGAGAGACAAGGAGTTGAAGTATTAATTTCAAAAGCAATAACTCCGGGAACTCACATAATTAATATAGGACACGATATAAAAAAAGGAGAGATTATTTGTAAAGCAGGTAGTTTAATTGACTTACCTACCTTAGGATTATTATCCTCATGTGGAATAAGTCAAATATATGTCTACAAAAAACCAATTATAAGTTTAATAAGTACTGGTAATGAAATCATAACTCACGAAACAAAAGAACTTGAGATTGGAAAGATTTATGATGTAAACTCAATTGTATTAAAGAAGGCAATAGAAAATACAGGTGCAGATGTAAGATTTTTAGGAATTATTAAAGATGATTTTGAAGACCTCAAAAATATTATTAATAAAGCTTTAAATGAGAGTGATATTGTAATTCTTTCTGGAGGGACTTCTAAAGGAGAAGGAGATCTTGGTCCACAAGTTCTAGAAACATATAAAAATATTGATATAATGGTACATGGTATTAGAATTAAACCTGGAAAACCTTTAATATTTGCTAAATTAGGCCGAAAAATATTATTTATACTGCCTGGTTATCCTACTTCCGCCTTAAGTTGTTTTTATGTTTTATTAGAAGACTTTTTAAGAAGAATGTCAGGATTTCCATTAAAAGAAAAAAAATCGAAAGAATTAGAAGTCGGAGAGAGAATATATAGTACAGTGGGAAGGCATGAATTTAAGCCTATTAAAATAAAAGAAATTGGCGGGATTAAAAAGATTTTTCCAATTAAAACAGGTTCAGAAGCGATAAGTACAATATTTAATGCTGATGGATATATTGAAATTGAAGAATTAGAATCAATTATAGAAAAAGGAGATAAAAGAAGAGTATTTTTCTTTTAATTAAAAGAAATGAGTAAAAGATTATGAAAGTTCATGAAGAACATAAAAAAAAAGCCCCTGAAAAAATAAATATAGCTCTTATTATTGTAAGTACTAGTCGATTTAATGAAATTCAAAATAATGAAACTAGTTCTGATAAAACCATACCGTTAGTAAAACAAATTTTAAAAGAAAATTCGGTAATTTCATTAACTTTTTCTGAAATAATACCTGATTCGAAGGAGTACATAAATGAGATACTAAATAAATTAGTTAAAGATCCGTTAATTGATTCTGTAATATTTAGTGGTGGTACTGGCCTAACATCAAAAGATGTTACCTACGAGACGATTACCCCTTTATTAGAAAAAGAAATTGATGGTTTTGGAGAATTATTTAGATACTTATCATTTAAGGAAATAGGATCTTCTGCAATGTTATCAAGAGCTATTGCTGGTACTTTATTGGGTAAAATAATATTTCTTTTACCTGGTTCTCCTAATGCTGTGAAATTAGCTTTAAATAAATTAATTCTTCCGGAATTGGGCCATATAACTTATCTCATTAAGAAAGAAGAGTGATTCAATTGGAGAGATTGAGAAAAATTGGTTTTTCAAAATTAACCTCATTAGAGGATGCTATTAAAAAATTAGATTCTCACATTAAATTTACTTCTATTGAAGAAATTCAAACCTCTAAAGCTTTAAATAGGATATTGGCTGATGATATTGTTAGTAATATTGATATTCCACCATTTGAAAGGGCTGCAATGGATGGATATGCATTAAAAGCAAAAGATACTTTTGAAGCTTCACTAAAAAATCCTAAACAAGTTAATTTAGTAGGAAAAATTGAAGTCGGAGGTTTTTCTAGCCTAGAAATAGATGAGGGAGAAGCAATACGAATTTCTACTGGATCTGCGATTCCTAAAGGTGCAGATACTGTAATTAAAATTGAAGATACTGAGAGAGAGGAGGATATTATAACTCTGTATACATCGCTAGTTCCAGGTAAAAATATTTCAAAAAAAGGAGAAGATATTCTAAAAGGTAATAAATTACTTAATAAAGGAATTCAATTAAAAGCAGAGCATATTGCTTTATTAAGCTCTTCAGGATTTACTAAGATAAAAGTAAGAGTGCGCCCTAAAGTAAGTGTTTATGCTACAGGAGATGAATTGATAGAACTTGGAATTCCATTGGAACCTAATAAAATTTATAATTCTAATACTCCTATGATTACAAGCTTAACAAAGACCTATGGTGGAAGTGTAATCAGAGAATCAACTTTAAAGGATGATAAAGAAAAAATTAAAGAAACTTTACTTAAATCGTTCAACGATTCAGACATTGTTGTTTTTACTGGAGGTACATCTGTTGGAACTAAAGATTTATTACCTGAAATAGTGCAAGAAAGCGCCACAATACTAATACACGGTGTTGCAATGAGACCAGGTTCTCCAATATTAATAGGATACAAAGAAAAAACAATAATTTTTTGTTTACCAGGTACTCCGGTTGCCGCTTATATAGGTTTCTTAAAATTTGTTGGGATTACTATTAGAAAAATGTTAGGGTGTTTGAAGCTTGATCCTAGAATAGAAATTTTTGCAACTCTTAAAAAAGATGTACCAGTTTCAAGTATGGGATATATTCATCATCTCAGAGTAAGGATAGAAAAAACTAACAATGAATATATAGCTTTTCCTGTGAAATTGATGGGATCAGGGGTTTTAAGTTCTTTAACTAAATCAGATGGAATAATAGAGATACCTCCTTATCAAGAAGGTTTAAAGGAAGGAACAAAAGTGATGGTGAAATTATTTCCCTAATAAATTATTATTTCCCTTAATCTATTTATTATGGATGATTAAAAAAATTAAAAAAAAATCGTTAATTTATTTGAGTTTTTTATTTAGTTTTATTGTTCCTAATGCAATCATCAATACTGCGAATATTATTAAAATGATTAAAGGGATGGGTACATCTAAAAAACTTTCTTTTCTTAAGAGTATATCTCTCATTGCTAGATTAGCATATGTTAAGGGAATAAACTGAGAAATTGGTTGTAACCAATTGGGTAAGGTTTCGATTGGTGCCCATACCCCGGAGAGTAACATAAAAGGGATAATAACCAGAGGAATAAATTGTAATATTTGAAACTCCGTTTTAGCTAAAGTTGATAGAAATATCCCTATTCCGAGTGCCCCTATTACTACTAAGTAAATGATCAAATAAGCTTGAATAAGAGAAAAAATTGTATATTCGATTTGTGCACCAAAAATTAAGAATGTTGTGAGAATAACAGAAGTTGCTTGAACAATTGAAAGAATACTATGAGATAAAATATATCCTAGAATAACCTCCCCTCGTGTTAATGGTGAAGTAAGTATACGTTCCATGGTTCCTTGATTTCGTTCCCGTAAAAAAGCTAACATTGTTAGTAGAAACGAGAAAAAGAATACAATAAAACATAAAATAGCTGGAGTAAAAAAGGTTATTGCTTTTATGGGTTTTTCGGTGCTATCAGGATTATTGAAATAAAATTCATCTATATTAAACATAGATTTATCAAATTCACCTGAAAACGCTTCAACGAGAGATGTACTTAACGAACTCATAATTACTAAACACGCTTGTGGTTCAGCACCATCCAATTTAACTTGAAGATTAATTTCTTTTTTTGTTAGCACTTCAAATGTAAAATTCTCAGAAAATATTAAAATAGCACGGATGTCCCCTTTTTTTACTAAAGTTTCTGAATTGTTTATATCATTGGAAAATATTAGCTTTAATTTTCCATTCTCATCTAAAATATTAAGAATTTCATCCGAGAATTTCCCTTTGGTCCAACCGTTATCATTATTACAAAGAGACACGTTAATAAATTCTGGAAGTGGCCCAGGAGTTCCTTTATGAACAGGAAATATTAAGATTGAAAAATTCAATCCTCCAGTATATGTTTCCAATACTTGAGTATAACTTATTTGAAAGAGAGAAATAAAATATTCTGCAAGATCTGGATTTTCATAACTCACGTACAACTCAATTTGTGTTTCTTTCCCAAGTAATAAATTTTCTGTAAATAAACTTGGAAAAATAATTGCTGCTTGGGAAAAATTATTATTTACGGCAGCACGAGCAGTATTCGGATCAAATGTAATATTATATTGAATTTTAGGATCTAAAGCTAGCACATCTGAAATTTGGGTTGAAATATTATCTTCAAAATTATTATCATTATTTATTACTATTACTTTAATATTAGTTAAATCGCCACCAAAAACAGAACCAAATAGAGCTGTAACTAAAATTGGAGCAAAAATTGATAACCCTATCATTCGGACATCACGTTTCATTTGATTCAAATTTTTCTTAGTAACAGTCCAAATATTAAATAACTTCATTTATCTATAGAACCCTCCTTTTTACTTGAAAAATGTATAAAAATATCTTCTAAATTAGGTTCTGTTGTAAGTATTTCTCGTATTGTGGTTTCCCTTTTAATCAATTCTAATAAGGGTTCTAACATTGAATTATCATCATAAAATACTTCTATTTTAAATTGAGATGGGAGTACTTCTAAATTATATTCTTTCGAAATTAATTTTCCAATTGATTGTGTATTTTCAATTGCTGTTTTAACAGTTAGTTTCCTATATTTAGGGATTTTTCTTTTAAGCTCATCGATAGAACCTTCGGCAATAAGACGCCCATCTCTCATAAAACCAATTATATGACTTTTTTCAGCTTCATCCATCACATGAGTTGTTGTAAGAATTGTAGCTCCATCTTTGTTCAAATCATTAAAATAGTCCCAGAAAGTAAGTCTAAGTTTAGGATCTACCCCCACAGTAGGTTCATCGAGTATAATAAGCTTAGGTTCATGGACTAAAGAACATGCTAAAGAAAGTCTGCGTTTCATACCTCCTGAAAGATTTTCTACAACCATATTTTCCCATTCTTTTAATTTTAAAACATCTAATATTGTTTCTATAGCTTTATTTCGATATTCACGGTCCTTTAAACCAAACATGCGTGCAAAAAATTGAAGTGTTTCTTCCACTGATAAGTCAGAATAAAGACTGGTTTCCTGAGGCATATAACCTATTTGTTGTATTACTTTATTCCGTTGTTTTGGTATGTTATATCCTAATAGTTTAACAGAACCCTCACTCTCTAATAAACCTAGAACACATCGAATTAATGTAGTTTTTCCGGAACCGTTTGGTCCCAAGAGACAGTAATTCTCCCCAGATTTGATTTTGAAGTCAACATTCTTTAATGCTTCCACAATTGGTTTTTTGAATGGTCCTTTTCCATGCCCTCCAAATTTTTTTGTAAGTCCAATAGCCTCAATTGCTAATTCCATCATAATTTATCAACATTAAAATATAAATAAAGTAAACTTTATAAGAATAATTTGTAAGTGGTAATATAAACCTTCCTCTATTTTAAGCTTATATTTTGAATTAACGTTCTTTAATGTTTATTAAAATTTCATTTAAAAAAATTAGCATCCTTATTCAGAGAGAGCAAAAAATTTATAGTCTTATTTCCCCAAAAATTGAATTTCATTAAAGTGAAATGAGTGCAATATTAAAAGCTTCAATTAAAAAAATATTTTAGAAATAAATAATTTGTTACATTTATGGTTGATACAACCGAAATAGTAAAAGAAATACAAGAGAGATATAAGATAATTGGCAGAACAGAAGAGTTAAAACAAATCGTTTTAGCTCACTCAGTGGGAAAGAATATCTTAATAGAAGGAGAGGTTGGAGTAGGAAAAACAACTCTCGCCAAAGCTGTAGCTGCCTATTTTGATTCAGATTTTTATCGCATTGATTGCTCAGAAGAAACTCTCTCACATAATCTTGTGGGTTATTTTGATCCTCCTTTAGTAATTGTAAATGGATATGTTGAAGATGCTTACGTACAAGGCCCGCTTGTATCTGCTATGTCAAAGGGAGGATGTCTATTTATAAACGAAATTAATAGAATGCCCGAAAGTACTCAAAATGAATTATTAACAGCATTAGATGAAGGAATCTTAGAAATTCCAAAATTAAAAACAATTCATGCCCATGAAGATTTTTTTGTAATAGCAACCCAAAATCCATCTGCTCATGTAGGTGTAACTGTATTAGGAGAAGCATTAATTGATCGATTTGTTTGGATAAAATTAAATTATCAAAATCCTGAAGAAGAAATTCGAATTATTAAACAAGAAACGAATTTAAATGATGGCAATGTTGATAAAATCGCTACAATATCTCAAAGTATAATCCAAAGAACAAGAGAAAGCACATCAATACGTAGGGGGAGTTCTATTAGAGGAGCAATCGATCTAACTGCTTTGATAAGTCAATATGGGAATGATAGTAGTTCAAAAAACTGGGTAGAGTCAGGTGTTATGGCCTTATACAATAAGATCGAACTTGAAGATGGTTTGACTCAGTCAAAACAAGAAATAATAACTAACATTGTTCTAGCTGTCTTAAATAAATCGGATTTTCAATAATCGATGATTTCTCAGAGGAAAGTTCCGAAGAGATTGAGAAGAGACTGCATGTTAGACTTACTGAAAGATTGCCTGATAAAGAGATTTTAAAGTATGAAATAATTAGAAAGAAAAAGAAAAAACCAGATTATTATAAGCATTTAGCTAGTACTCTAGATTATAAGCAGATAAAAGATCTAACATATCTAGCAATTCAATACAAAAACCTTGAAGCTATGCTTGGTCTCTTGAAGTCAAATGTATACGCAGCAACAGATGCCATAGATACTGATGAAGGGGTTAGATTCTTCTCGGAAAAGGCTAAAGATTCAGGAGAATTTATGCCAGAGATCTATTTTTTTATAAGACGTCCTGTCTCTGAAAAATATAAAAAAATATTTAGAAGATTAGCCCGTCAAAGTATTTTAAAATTATCATTAAAAATAACAAGCAAAGGAATCAGAGGACAATATAAAAAGACGGTTCCACATTACCAAATTGGAATGCCTGAATTTAATATAGATGAGACTATCCAGCATAATCCTATAAAAATTCATAATCATAGTATAAGTTATCAAGATATTTATGGAATTGAAAGAAAGAGACAAAAACGAAAAGTTGTTTTAGTTCTAGATACTAGTGGAAGCATGTATGGACGATTATTGTTAAATGCAGCTCTTACTACTTCTGTTTTGGCGTATAACATGGAAAAAGAAGATTATGCTATTGTTCTTTTCAACTCTACATCCATGATTCTGAAAAA
>JBHLNY010000382.1:0-2859 GCA_048941065.1 Promethearchaeota archaeon | reverse complement strand
AAAGCGATCTCCTAACTGACCCAGAACGTTCACAGCAGCGACGCGAGCACGGAAGTTGCCGCTCTTTATCCCTTCCAATGCGATATTATCTACCACCACACCGCCTTCGCGGGCGCGTTCAAACCAGTAAGCTGCCTCGTGACCAGCAGCCAGAGCCGACTGGAGAAGGGCTTCCAGTTCACTAGTGTTCAACACCAACGCGTCGCGGCACGGGTCCAGCAGTTCCAGTTTCTCTTTCCCCAGCAGATACCCGAACTTACGATAGCTGCTCATCTCTCGGCGCAGCATATCCCGCATGTCCAGCACTCGCAACTCCTCGGTGCCAAACCAGGCCCACACTTTCTCCACCAGTACTTCGTGGGTCAGTTCGTAGCGATCCTCGTCACCGAACTTGCGTACTACACGTTTTTCAAGCAGATAGGCCAATAGTCCGTCCAGTTCTGCTTCGGTAAGCCCCACCCCCGCCACCAGATCGCTGCGTGCAATCTCCTGCCCGCTCACCGCTATTTTGGTCCGTTGCGCGGTGACCATACTCTTGAGGATAGCATGTGCTTGCTGTCGCTGTTCTTCCAGGGGCAATTCGTCTAGAACATCGTCTAGATACCCAGTCAGGATTTTCCGCGTTCCGCCTAGCGCCCGATAGCGTGTCTGTGTTAGCCCCGGCCCCCGTCTATAAGCTTCAAACCAGAACCCTTCTTCCACGGCATCGCGATACAATCGGTACAGCACGATCTGCAGGTTCGCTGGCTCTAACCCATGATCCTCCAGATCATCGACAAGTAGCTCACACAAGGGCTCCTCGATGGGCAGCCCAAAAGCTTCGGCCGGCTTGAGGATAGCCAGTAATGACTCCTCTCGAGTGAGGTTCTCCAGTCGCCGACGATGCGCGAACACGTCGTGGGACAGCACTGCGCTTAACTCGTCCAATGCTCCGAGGTAGTCATCCCGCAAGCTGAGAACAAGACGCAGATCAAGGGCTGATTCGTTTGATGTTGGCCGGAGACAGTCAGCCAGTTCCTGGGCAAATGCATAACGTACATCCTCGTGCTGCCGAACGAAGAACTCCTCGAACTGATCCAACACCACTACCAGACGCTCAATCAGAGGCTGAGCGTCTACTAGCACAGCATGTAAGCAACGCCCCTGATCGGCATAAGCCAGTTGACTTGCCGGGACTCCCCGTACGGCAGCCTTGACCTCGCTGGCCGGGTCACCCAACATGCGGACATAGGCCACGCGGTAGCCGGCCTCCTCCAGCGCCGGAGCCACCCGCGCCAGCAGCAGCGAGGTCTTGCCAGTCCCACTGCGGCCGTAGAACACGGTAAGCTTGTGGGCCAAGATAGTGCTGAGAAGCAGATCTGCTTCTAGGTCCCGTCCGAAAAAGATGGCCGCGTCCTCCCGCGTGTAATAGTCCAGGAACTTGTAGGGCTCCTTGGGCAATGCTGCGCGTATTTTCTCCTCTTCGTGGATGCGGACAGATTTGGTCAATTGGATCAGAAACGGCAGGGGCTCGGCGTCGATGAGGGTGATCTTGCCGTGCCAGCGATTCACCAGCAGCGGGTCTGGCACCGGCTGCACGGCGTAGGCTAGTCGTTGGTAGCGGGCGATGGGGGCTGTAGTCTCGTGGTACAGATCCAGAAAATGCCGGTCTTGTAGCCCATATCCTACAAACAGCAGCGTCTTTTCGGCCAAGCGCCCTTGCAGGCTTATCTTGAGCACCGGGGAGAGCCGGGCGAACAAATCAACTGCGTCATCCTCGGTCAGCACCAGGCTGTCGGGCTGGCTGGCGGTGCCGTACAGGCGGATGATCTGCATATAATTGGGATCACTGAGAGGCACGTCGGTATCACGCACGACAGAGCGATAGCGCCGGCCGGCCTTCTCCAACGCGGCCTCCAGTCGGTCGTCGTAGGCTGTGGTGATGATCACCTGCACCGGCAGCTCTGCCAGGGCCCGGTACACGGGTTGAACGGGTCGGGAGGGGTATTTGTCCTCCACGTGCCGCCGGACGAAATCCACCAGGGCCTGGCGGTTGGTGGCGCCCTCGTACAATTGCGCGGCACGAGCGAGGGGCACGGCGCAGGCGTGGGGCTGGATACATGCACGGCCAGACTGACAAGAGGGAACCGGGCATAGCGCATGCGCCCCACACGCATTCACCAGGGCTGCGGCGAGCCGGGCGCTCTGGGATCCTTCGCCGTCCAGTGCGTCGCCCACAAAGAGCACGCAGTCGCCCCGGTTCAGGTGGGCGATGAGTTCGGGCGGGAGATGGGGTGGCGAATCACGGTCGGGCAAGTTATCGGTCATCGCATCTGTTCCTCCAGAGCATCCAGCAGCTTCTGGCGGCGAGCTGGCCTACGCCGGCCGTAGTCCAGCAGCAGCGTGATTTTCTCGTCCTTGCGCATCCCCCGGCTGAACTTGTCGTAGACCTTGGGGAACTGTTCCAGGCAGAAAGCATCCAACTCCGGGTCGTCGAAGGCATCATTCAGCAGTTGGCGCAAGACGGCGATGTCCCAGGTCAAGCCGGGCGGCTTTGCGGGCACCGCGACCAGCGCATCCGGGCGACTCGGTGGCACCGGCGAGGCAGCCACATTCAGTGCCTCAGTGTTCAAAGGAGCCGTCGCACACACCCGACAACCTCTGCGCTCGTCGCTAAAGTCTGTGAACTTGGCGAGGCGAAACGCCACGCGGGCGCGCCCCACAGGGCTGTTGAAGGAGCCCCCGCGCAACACCCGGCTATCACTACCCGTTAGGTCCTCACGCCCGTCATCGGTACGATAAGGATACTCCTTGTACAAACTGCTGGTCCAGTCCCACACGTTACCGGCCATGTCCGCGCAGCCATAGGGACTGTCCCCG
>JBHLNY010000090.1:0-11528 GCA_048941065.1 Promethearchaeota archaeon | reverse complement strand
GAAAAAATAATTGCTGATCTAAAAAGAAATGGTATTAAATGTGAAGAAATTGGTTATGTAGATAATTCAAATCAAGTTTTTTTAATGTATAATGATAAGGAAAAAAAAGAAATCCTCCCAAAATTCAGAGAATCAGCTTATACAAAAATAAAACAAGAGATAGGAGAAGAAACACCTGAAACGGTTGAGATAATGGAAAAAAATATTGAAAAGACAGCTATAGAAGCGTTAAAAAAACGTAAAAAGATAATTGAATATATCAGTAGCCATAGAAAGGATCTTTAACATTAATTTAAATTTAAAACCTCATTCATTGAACCTGAACGAAAACCTTCAATATCAATTGTGACATAAGTAAAACCAAGTTCTTTTAATTTATTTCTAATTAATTCAAGATTTTTTGATGTTAGTATATTAGGTAAATCTTCAGGTAAAAATTCAATACGTGCAAGGCTCTCTTCATGATATCTTACTCTTAATTGTTTTAATTCGAATTGTTTTTTAAGAAATTTTTCAGCTTCTCTTATCATTCTTAACTTCTTTTCATTTATAATTTCTCCATATGGAATACGAGATGAAAAGCATGCCATTGATGGTTTTGATTGAACACTTAAATTATAATATTTACTAATTTCTCTTATTTCTTTTTTATCTATATTGAATTCCACGTATGGAATAGATATATTTAATTCTCTTAATGCTTGCATGCCGGGTCGAAAATCTGAAAGATCATCCAAATTCGAACCATCCACAATGATATCAAAATGTTTAGAGTTCTTTATTTCAATAATATCATTATATAAACCTGTTTTACAAATATAACACCTATTCGATGGATTACATTGAAAATCCTTATCATTTAATGGATTCCTTTCAATTATTTTATGGTGGATTTTGAATTTTTTAGCAAATTGGCTTGCTTCTTCAATTTCTTCATCTGGATAAAGAATAGATCTTTCAGTTACAAGTAAAGTTTCTTTTGCATATTTTTTTGAAAGAAATGCAAGAAGTGAACTATCTACACCTCCAGAAAAAGCTACCACTACCTTTTTTCCAGTTAAAAAAGCAATAATTTTGTTTAGCTTCTTATCAAGATTTTTAGATAGTTCCATAATTACTTTAAAAATTCTTAAGAATTTAGATTATTCTCTAATAAAATAAAAATTACGAATATAACCTTATAACATTTATCCATTAGAAAAAAAGAAAAAGTTAATAATTATTACCATTTAAAGTTGGGATTAAAAAATAGAATTGTATTTAATTTTTGTAAAGTTATCCATACAATAGGATAATACCACGCGATCCCACTCAACATCATTAACCATTCAAGAAATGCTCTAGTTAATGGTTCTGGTGGGATTATAAACAATATAGAAGCTGCAGATGGACCGATTATCATGAAATAACCAACTATTTTTGGGAATATTCTTTTTTTTAATACAATTGCTAATCCAGTAAAAAAAGCTCCAAAAGCAAAACCTCCAAATGCTAAAGTAGCGAAATAGAAATGTAAATCAAATACATTTAGATCTAAACTGAAAATACCTACAAAAAACATTCCAAAAACTCCTATAAAAAGACAGACTACACCCATATATCCAAATATCCTTCTAGATAAAATTAACCGTCTTTCTCTTTTCGAATTATCTATAGTATAATTCTGGTGTGAACTATATAACCGGCTTAGATTTAAGATTAAAGGAAGAATGAAAATTGCAGTTAATATACAGGTTAGGTCCAAAATAAAAGGAGCAGGTGTATATTTTATTGAACCCAAATCACTTATATAGTTATAAAATAAGTTATATTCTTCTGGCCCGTAGAATATCGCAATTATTAAACCCAACATTAAGCCCGGTAGAAAAGTAAGCAGACTAACATATATACTAATCTTAACTATTTTTGGTTCAGTAAATTTATTATAGAACCAAATACTATTTTCTCTCAATTTTATAAGAAATGGATTCATAAATTCCAATGAATTTTTATCGCTCATTTTAAAAAGCCTTTATTATTATTATATTAACATTACTTTAATATTAAATTTATTCTAAATCTAGTAGCTGAAAAAAAAGCAATCATAACCCGTTATTTTTAATAAGTATATAAATTAATTTTATTTAATTTTTTGCTTCTTGTTATTTTTAATGTTTTTGATTATTGACCGAATAAATTTAAAGAATCATATTAAGGTTAATCAAAGTTTTAAATGAAAATATTACTAAATATATCACGAGCGAACCTTAATTTTTAACAATTTGAAATAAATAATGAAAAATGTTAAGTAAAAAAGGACTCAAATCCATTTTAAGAAAATGGCCTTTTTCTTGTTTTATTGGTATACTGATTATTATAATTTCATGGATTTCGGTAATAATTTCAAGCTCGTTAGCACCTCCTCCATTCAATCCCTTAAAAAATTATTTGAGTAGTTTGGGTAATTCTTCTTACAATCCTAATGGAGCAATTATTTATAATACTTCAGTAATCATATCGGGGTTTTTATTCATAGCTTTTTTTATAGGGCTTTATCTTTGGTATACTGTTGACCTAGTGGATAAAATCATATTAAGTACTGTTCAAATATTCGGTTGTTTTTTAGCCATAGTATTAATCTTAACTGGTGTTTTTTCTGAAGACTATAAGCAACAACATGTGTTTTGGTCAATTATCGCAGGGATATTAGGTTTTTTAGTTAACCTTTTTTTAGCAGTATTTTTATTTAGGCAAGAAGAATCCCTCAAAAAAGTATCATATAGTATTTTTATATTAATGGGACTTTATATTATACTTCTATTTATTTTGTCACCTCAACATGTTCTAACAGAATGGGTTGTTAGAATTGTAGGAGATATTAACTTGATTTTAATGATATATAATCTCAAATATATTAATCAAGTAAGATTTAACCAGCAAGTCGATACAGCTTAGTTGACATAATTAGTATATAAGAAATTGGAACACTAAGGCCTAATCGTTGTATTAATCCAGCTGTCGGAAAAGCACTTAATAATATTGAAATAGGAGAAAAAATGATTAAGAAAATTCCAACTTGCACGAAAAAAAGCCATGAATAATTTTTCCATTTATGATCTTTCCAGAGGGGGTATATTAAAAGAATAATTGCTAAAGGAATAGTAATAGAAGGGAATTTGATGAGAATATTATGAACTATACCAAGAAGAGTCACATTTTTACAACCTAGATCGCATGGAAACTTTGAAAGAGAAAAGAGGATGATACCCGAGAAAATAAAAAGAACCATACTAATAGTGGTCAATACGTGTTTTTCAATACCTCTATTTATACCAATTCCAAAAAGAATCATATAAATACCAAACAAGTTGAAGCCTAATATATTCATAATAACGTTAGTCGGAGCATCTGAAGTACCTAACTCACTAATAAATTGACTAATAGGATTATATCCAGGGTAAAAGAATCCTAAAAACATAAATAGAATAAGATTAACTACTGGTCCTAAAATGCCAATAATGGCTGTTGTCTTCTGAAGCCAATCAACTTGAAACTTATCCATATCCCCTAACCTGTTGCTTTAATATAGCGGTAGAAAGAATAAATACTTTATTATTTCCTTTTAACAATAGAACTAATTAAATTTTAATCGTTTTCGCTTACCATAAAATTTAAATAGATAATCAAAATACAAAGATTTAAATACTATGCATAATATAGTATGCACAAAATACTATATATAATAAACATCTCAAAAAAGTAAAAGGAGTTGTTAGCAATTATTAAACGAGTAAAAGAATTAGGCTCAGAGGCTTTAATTGCTTCAAAAGAATTTAGGGATTACGTTGAGAGACAAGAAACTGAAATTAATCGAGGGATAAGTGCATTATGCATACTATCAATTTTGGTACAAGCAGATGAACAAGGACTTCATGGCTATAAGATCTTAAAAGACCTAACAAATCAAACGAATGAAATGTTAATTATAGAGGAAGGAACACTTTATCCCATATTAAGAAAGTTAGAAGAAGATGGAATCATAAAATCCGAAAGAGAGGAAACTGGACGAAAAAGAAAATTTTACAGCATGACTGAGTATGGAAAGAAGATTTATAATCATTTAGCAGGGTTTTATTCCAAGCTTACGGAGGCAATAGCGCCATTATTTGATGTTAGAGTTAATTTAAGACAAGATAAATATCTTTTTTGTCCAATGTGTGCAAACAAAATCGATCTTACAAATTTAGAATTAAGATTTTGTACAGTATGTGGAAATAATATTGAAGAAGAATTATTAGCAAGAGGTTTAAGAAAATGAGTGAAAAAGAAATGCAAGTTGTTGTTAAAGAGTATTTAAAGGAAGTAAAATCTAAATTACCTGACTGGTTAAAAGAGAAGAAAGAACATAAAGAAATTTTAATAGATCTTGAAGATCATATATGGCAAAAGGCTGAAGAGTTATCGGATATGGGTAAACCAACCATAAATTCAGTACAGTTAGCGATAGATCATATGGGAGCACCAAAGAGTATTGCACGGGAATATAAACGTCGAGGAACACCAAAATTCTATATTACAGAAGAATTGTGGCCACTTTTTACAAAAGTGTTGATTATTGTTTTCATTGTGATAATCGCTATAAATATCTTTTCACAGATAATTAATGTTATATTTGAGAATGAAGCTATTGGCGATATTTTTGGAAATCTTATGACAGGAATTCCAACAGGTTTACTTGGTGCATTTGCGGTAATTACAATAATATTCGTAGGATTATCTATGGAAGGATATTTTCCCGAAGACTTTAAATCAAAAAAGGATCTTAAAGATGAAAAGCGTCAACTTGAAATTGCTGAAGAACGAGGCTTGGCATATGAAACTAAAAGAGGGAAACCATTAAAACCATTTATCAAACCAGTAGGAGAGATTATTGGTGGATTATTTATTCTTGTAATAGGTTTATTCTTAGTTATACAACCTATTCCTGGATTAAATGACTTAATACATCCAGATTTTCTAATGCTTGTACGATTTGGAGGGTTATTTATTATAGCAGAAGGAAGCCTTGATTTAGCACGAGGATTAATAGGAAACAGACAACTGAATACTCATCAGATTATTCATATAATAACTATTATTGTAAAATTGAGTTCAATCTCAATTGCAGTACTTATGATGATGCATCCAGAAATATTTCCTATAATAAAAATTGACGAAACTACCGATACATTTAAAAATATAGGAATAGCAGAAGGAGACTATGGAACTTTTAGAGCTATTGCAGTTTTAGTAATAACAGTAATGGTCCTTTCAACAATAGAAAACTTCTATAATATCTATAAGCTAGAGAAATATAAAGTTTAATTTTTTTTTTTAATTTTTTTAATAAATAAATCTCTTAAAGGATTTATTAAGCAATTTTATAAGATCAATTATATGAATGCATATTGAGACTAACTTATTAATAAGAATATCTGTTAACTATTAAGAGCTAATAATTCTTCTATAAAATTGAAATGATTAAAAAACATTTTAAGAGAGAAAATTTTTAAAAAAGATGGAGAATAAGATTAAAGAATTGGAGGAAGGCGCTACTAGAAGAACTTTAGGAGCACATTTAACTTCAAGTGAGATTTTTTTGAAATATATATTTCCAGAAATAAAAGATAAATTGAATGATTTTGTATGGGTAGATTTATATGCTGGAGAAGGTAATTTAATACTTCCAATTCTTAATTCAATATCTCCTGATAATAGAGTGCAATTTTTCGAAGAAAATATTTTTCTATATGATATTCAACCAGAAATGGTACAAAAATGTATCTATAATGCCGAATTTTATAAAATTCCGAGAGAAATTGCTAAAAAAAAAATTAAACAAAGAGACAATCTATCAAGTTTTCCAAAAGATTTGGATAAGATAAAAATACCGATTTTTCATATAACAAATCCCCCTTACCTGTATCTAGGATATATTCGAAAGCATAAGGAAACTCAAGACTATATCAACTATTTTGAGAATGAAAATGAGGGCTATCAAGATTTATATCAAATTGCTATGATGAATGACTTAAGGAAAAATATCCAAAATTTAATATATATAATTCCTACTAATTTTTTATTTGGGGCATCAGTCTCGAATAAGTTTCGTCTAGATTTTTTAAAATATTATAAAATTCTTAAAATGATCATATTTGAAACGAAAATCTTCGAATTTACTGGAACAAACATATGTATAGGTTTTTTTAAAAAGAAGACAGTACCTAAAGTAGAACCTATAGAATTTCCTGGCTTAAAAATTAAAAAGCAAAATAGAGTTTTAAAAAAAACCTATCAATTAAAACCGAACTATAACTACCGCGCTGGTTCTGAAATTGAAGATTTCTTTAAAAAATATCACTCTCAAAGTCCATTAGTTGTAAAATATTATTTATTAAAAGAAGAAGTATTAAAAAGTAGAGGAACCCATGAAATTAGAGTCATTGATGCGAATAATTATAAAAATAACGAATATAGAAAATTAGTTCTCCATGTAAATCAAAAAATGAAACAGAAAGTAGATTCAAATATTTTATATATTAAAACCGTAGATTCTGGAACATATGATGGAAGAGTAGGGCTTGGAATCATAAAGGAAGATTTTAATGTACAAGGGATATATGTATCATCGAATACTTATCGAACTCATCCAATTCAAATCTTCCTTTATCCACAATTATCCATAGAAGATCAACATATATTAAAAAATTACTTTAACTTTATATTGGAATCTTTTAGAGAAAAGTTAGATAGTGAATTTCTAACCACATATAAATATTCAAACGCTGAATATACAAGAAAATATTTAGGGTTGACTCAAGTTAGGAAATTAATTGAAACCTTTCCAATATTTGATTTAAATTCGGAAGATAAGAATGAGTTAAAAATGTTGATAGATAGGAGAGACTTTGATAAAATTTTAACAAAATTAAATAAATTATAATAATTTTTAAACTATTTTTATATACTCGCAAAAATAAAAGCAATTAATCCAAGGAAAGCTCCAATTTTTAATGTTAAACTTATTTTTGAAAAGTCTTTTTTTAGTAAACTTTTTTTTAACATTAATATTGCAGAAAAAATAACTACAACTAATCCAAGAAGCATAGAAATCAGGAATAATACTGGATTTATAATTGGTGTAAAGACAGGTAATATGAAAAATACTATTGCTAAAATAGTAGAAATCATAGAACAATAAGTTGCCTTTTTAATACCTATCTGAATAGCTAATGTTTTTACGCCTTGTTCTTTGTCACCTTCAATATCTTCACAACCCTTGATTATTTCACGGGCAAGTAATAAAAAGAAGCTTGTTAAAAAGAAGAAATAAATATAAAGTGGAATTGCTGAACTATTCAAAACTGCTCCATATATCAGTCCTATTGAAAAAGAAACACTAACAATAATATTTCCAAAAAAGCCACTCTTTTTACCCCATGCAGCATAAAGCCATCCAATAAAACCAAAAAAAGCAGCTATAATTATATTAAGAAAACCAAGTTCGAAGATAAAACTATGAATAATGGAAATTATAACTCCTATCAGTAAATATCCGAAAAACAATAGTTTAGCTTGATTTAAGGTTATTGAACCTCTCGGAATAGGCCTTTCAGGGCGATTAATTTTGTCAATCTCAATATCGTAATAATCGTTTATCACCATACCTGAACCAGCAACAAAAAAATATGTTAATACTCCTAAAATAATGTTTATTATCAGAGTACTTAAATGGATTCCGGTTCTTGTGTTTAATATACCGATAATTACAGTTAAACTCCCCATAATACAATTAATAGGTCTGAGAATTTCAAGAGCGTCTTTAATTTTCATTTTTAAATTCTATTTATAGTTATATTTATTTGATACAATAATTCTTATTTTGAGACTTTCCTACTTCTTTTATTTCATTAATAATAGCTTTTAGAGAATTACCATTATCCTTTAATATATGATTTTCAAGATAAGTTCCCATAACGATGATATCTGCTCCAGCTTCAACAAATGCCCTAGCATCCTCCATACTATCAACTCCACCTCCTACTATTATTGGAATATTTAAAACTTGGGAACAAATTTTTATGTGTTCTATTGGAATTTTTTCACTACCAGATCCTGCCTCTAAATACACGAGTTTAAAACCAAACATCTCTGCTGCTAATGAATATGCAGCTGTTAATTTTGGTTTATTACGAGGCATTAATCTGGCCTTTCCAATCCATCCTGCGGTACCTCCAGGTTCTATGATTAAATAACCCATCGAAATATATTCTAAATTCGCTTTTTTTATCGTATATGAAGCAAGTGCTTGTTGACCAATAATAAAATAAGGATCTGAGGAGTTTAATAAAGCCATGAAAAAAATAGCATCCGCATATTCAGAAACACTGCTTATACCCCCTGGAAAAATAATTATGGGTATATTAACTTTTTCTTTAATAGTAATGATTGTTTGATTGACAAAACTTTGATCAATTATTGTACTCCCTCCTATTAAAATTGCATCTGTTCCTGCTTCTTCGGCATACATTGCCATCTTTGCTGCTCTATTTGGACCTTGCCTGAGGGGGTCTGGATCTATAAGAGAAAAATGCAATGCGCCTTCATTATTGATTTTATTAATCATGTATTTATATGTACTATTTTCAATACATTCATCAATTAAAATGTCAACCATTTATTTCACATCTTTAATTTTTAATTTTTTTTTTATTAATGATCATTCTTTCGATTTTATTATAAACTTCTAAAACTTTTTCTTTCCAATCTGGAAAAGTATCAGGTTTATGTGGAAAACTGTTATAGAGATTTAAAATTTCTTTCATTCGTATTCTAAGATAGTTTAAATCTAACAATAACTTAGGACGGGTAATTCCCTTAAAAACTTTCACTGCCATATTAATTAAAGATAAGTTTAGACCACCAGTTTCAGATATTTCTAATATTTCTTCTCCAGTTAATAGATCACGTTCTAAACCAAAATCTAAATCCTCATTTGAAAGAACTTGGAGAACCATTCTTAATAAATCTAAAGAAGCGAATTCTGCTCCAAAACTAGTCATTATTTTATAATTATACTCCCATAATTTATTTAATGAATAATTTCCATCTTCAATTGCACTTATAGCTGTATTTGCAGCATGGTACCCTGCCCTCATTGATGGATCTATACCACCACCATGAAGAGGATTAACTTGACATGCAGCATCACCTACAAACATGATACCATTATCAGTACATGACCATAATGGTCTTCTTACAGGAGCAATACCTCCACCTGTCGAAATTATATCAAATTTTGGAATTGTTATGAAACTATTAAACACATTCTGTTTGTAAAGCTCTTTTACCTTACCACCATAATTCATGAAGACTCCTAGTCCAATATTTACTGAAGATTCACTTTTAGGGAAGTACCAAATATATCCTCCAGGAGCTTTTTCTTGATCTAAAATAATTGTAATATATTCGGGATCTTTTACTTGTAAATCATTAGGTGAAAATTTTACAATCTCTCGATAACATAGAATTACATCTTCTTTAGAAATTTCTTTCTCAATTATTGAACTTTTTACTTTTTTTCGTAAAGGTGTATTATAACCACTTGCGTCAATTATGATCTTTGCTTTAATATCGAATTTTTCACCATTTTCTAATCGAACTTTAATCCCTGAAACATGGTCATTAGTATATAATAAATCCAATGCCATTGTTTTATCTAAAAATTGCGATACTCCAGTATCCAGAGCTTCATTTAATAACCTCTGTCCAAATTCTAATCTATTAATAATATATCCTGCTTGTTTCGGATCTATTAAGGTTATACATTTTTTAAGATTTGGTGAATATATTTTTGCTCCCTTTATATAACAAGATAATTCTTCATTTTTTGGATGATTTATGCCTAAAAAGTCAAAAATTTCATTCCCTACAGCATCTCCGCATATTTTATTTCCAATTTGGCTCATTTGCTTTCTGTCAATTAAACATACACTTAAACCTTTTTTAGCAGCAAACCTAGCTGCAATAGTTCCAGCTGTACCTGCTCCAACCACTACAACATCAAAAACTTTTTTTATGTTTTCCATGTTAGTTAAATTACTTCTTTAAAATAATTATATTAGTTAAATAAAAAATACTAAATAGTGATTAATGTTAGGAGATAAATAATTAACGTACTGCCTACTGGAACTGTTAAATCGTCATAAGTACTAGGAGACAATAGTTCAATTATGGTTGCTATTATACTTGTAATTAATGAATATATTAAAATCGTTTCAAAATTTAATGGCTCTTGTATGTCAGGAAATAGTAAACCGAATAGGAAAAAGGAGAGAAAACACAATAAAAATGCTGTTCCCAAGAAAGTTAATGATCCTTCAAGGGTTCTACTTGAATTAGTCCAAGCAAAGCTTATTTTTACTTTTCCCCAACGCTTTCCAATTACAGAAGCAAGAGTATCAGCAATTATCATTAGTAAAATCCCCGCTATTGGAAAATAAAATTGTTCTGGAGCAAAAATTGCAAAAATAAAAACTAATGATGTAATGGAGAAGCAATAGAAAAAAGGTCCTTGTAAATATCCAACTTTTTCTTCTGCTTCCTCACCAATTGCATCATAAAGTTCCCTTAATTGTTTTACTTTTGACTCCTTTGAGCTGAAATATACTAATACTGTGAGAGAACCAGCAATAATTGTTGGCCAAAAAGGCCAAAAATAAAACGGAGAGGATAATATAGCTAATCCAGCAAACATATGCACCGCTTTTCTTGCTGTAAACTTAGTAATTTTATCTTTTTTCTTTAAAAATAGTGGAATAAAGATAGCTAAAAGTATATATAAATATGCTAATAAGACGACAAATAAATCTAATAATAACGATGAAATTGCCATTGAGGAATCATTACTTTATATTAATAAGCCAGTAAAGTATTCATTTTTTAATAAGGTTTTCAATAATCTTATTTTCCTTACATTTCCGAATATGAAATGTTATAAAAAAACAAAATTGTTAAAAATGTTCCTTTTTGAATTTTAAAAGTGGTATTGGTGGAACATTATTAAACATCCATTCTTTTAATGTGGGATATATATACTAATGATTCGGATTTTTTACATAAATACTCTTTTTTCATGATTATTTAATTAAAATTTTTATAAGATCTCAAATCTCCTTTTCTAAATAAACTTTTAAGAAGGGAGATTATAAAGTATTAATTTTCAAAAAATGCTAGATTCAATGTTCTTAATTCAGACTTACATAGAATACATTTGTATATATTTAAACTATGTTGAAACTAAGGCTACTCAATAAATTTATAATATAAAACCTTATAATTTTATGAGGATTTAATAGATTAAAACTGAACACACTTCTTTCAAATAAAATGCTTAGAGTAGGCATAATTGGATGTGGTGATATCTCAAATTTAAATGTATTAGGATATCTTCATTCACAAGATACTGAACTTGTTGCTGTATCTGATACAGATATTAAAAGGGCAGGTGA
>JBHLNY010000381.1:0-2866 GCA_048941065.1 Promethearchaeota archaeon | reverse complement strand
ATAAGAAGTGAAAATAATGGATTGGGGAATGCAAAATCGATTATCCAGAATAATAAAACCTAAAAGTGGACACTGTGTTATGTTAGCTGTGGATCATGGATATTTTGGGAATGTACCTGGATCATTAAAATGTTTTGGTGATTTAGATCCCTTATTTCAATATGCAGATGCATTAATGTTAACCCGCGGGATGTTAAGAAGCTGTGTTTCACCAAATTTTGATATTCCAATTGTTTTACGAGTTTCAGCAGGTGCGAGTATGTTAAAAGAGCTATCCAATGAAGATATTAATGTAACAATTGAAGATGCTATTAGATTGAATGTATCAGCTATAACTTGCTCAATTTTTGTCGGTGGGGAATTTGAAAAGCAAACTATCATGAATTTATCAAAACTTGTTAATTGGGGTCAAGAATATGGGATTCCTGTATTGGCAGTAACCGCAGTAGGACGAGAGATGGTTAGAGATGCTCGCTATTTAGGAATGGCTAGTAGATTAGCTGCTGAAATGGGAGCTACCTTTGTAAAAACATATTATTGTGAAAATTTTGAGGAAGTGACTAGTATTTGTCCTGTTCCAGTCGTAATTGCAGGAGGTAAAAAAATATCTGAAAGAGATGCTTTACAAATGTCAAAAAATGCAATTGATTCAGGAGCCGTTGGAGTTGATATGGGAAGGAATATTTTTCAATCTGATAAACCTATTGGGATGATTCAAGCTGTTAGAGCAATAGTTCATGAGAATGCTTCTGTTGATGACGCATTTGAAATCTATAAAAATAGTCCAGTTGGATTATAATTCTCATTTTCTTTTTTAGAAAAGAATTCTCGTACCTATGAGTGTCCCCCTATTTGATAATCTGGAAATCAAATACGTAACTAATGATATTTTGCTTATTCATCAGATAAAAGCAAAAGGCAATTTTTCCACATGTGATGGATTGGTTGTATTACCAAAGAGTGGTAGAAATTCAAAAACTATAATTCTTGACGTTAATATTGAACCAAAATATATAAAGGGATTAAATAAAATTTATGGTCCCATTTCAAATTATGTTTGTACTCACGGACACATGGATCATACTTCTCATGTCCATGCTTGGGAAAAATATGGAGCTATAGTGCATGCTCCGAATCCTGAAGCTCCATATTTATTAGATCTTCATAAATTTTATGAAGGATTTGGTTTTAATGAAGCAATGGACTATATAGACATTCAGAAATTTGGTGAGTTAAATGGTTTTTATAAATGTCATAATGTAATCCCTTTTGAGCCAGCTGCTTCATTAAAATTTGAAAATTTCATTATTGAGACAATCTCATTTCCAGGTCACTCAAAGGGACATATAGGTTTTTTATTACCTAACGAAAAAGTTTTACATATTAGTTGTCTAGGATTTGATCAACCTAAACCTGAAACTGATGGGTTTGGTCCGTGGTATGGTTTTAAAGAATGCTCTATTGAACAATATTTAACTGATATTAATTATGCAGAAGAGATTTTTATTGATAAAGCAGAATTTTTAACATCTAGCCATTCTTATATTGCTAAAAATCCAGATAGACGCCCATTTGATTATATGAGAAAAAAAATCGAGGACAATCAGAATAAAGTTAATGAAGCTCTAAAATCTTTGGATTATCAATTAAATTTTGAAAATAGGGTTAAAAAGCTGTTAGAATTAGATATTTTTTTTCCCAAAAAGAAAATGAAAGGGTTCTTATTAAAGATTTATAACTTATGGGAATCATGGATAATAAGAAAACATCTTGAAAGAACTAGAATAAAAAATTAAAAAGGCACAATTTTTAATCTTTATCTGGTTCTAAAATCACTTTTAAAGAATCACCTGCTTCACATACTACTTTGAATGCTTCACTAGCCTTACTGAGAGGGAATCGATGGGTGATAACATCTGTTACATTAATTTTTTTAGAAAATATCCAATTATAAGCTTCATCAAGGTCTTCTGGTGCAGCACCATAAGAGGTCATTATTGTTATTTCATTTCTCCAGTAATCATTTATAGGGACTTCAAGATTTATTCCTGGTTTTGGAACCGCGAAAAAAATGATTTTACTTCCAGGTGCGGCACATTCTAAAGCCTGTTTTGCTGCAGATAAAGCTCCAGTACATACAATTACTATATCTGCCAATCTACCTTCATTAATCTTTTTCAATTCTGTCGCTATATCTTCATTTGCATGAAATACAGCATCTGCTCCAAATTTTTTTGCCATGTCTAACCTAAATTCGTTAATATCAGTTATAATTACTCTCTTTACTCCTCTTAATTTTGCTAATTGAGTATGTAATATACCAGATACACCACTTCCTAATATTAAAACTGTTAAGCCTTTTTTAATATTTGCTAATCTTTGAGCACGGCATACACATCCAAGAGGTTCAATAAATACAGCTTCTTCATAAGAAACATTCTTATCTAAAAGATATACTCCTTTTTTTTCTATGTTAATTTTAGGGATTCGAACATATTCTGCAAAACCACCAGGATCAAAATTCGTATTATGAAGTAGCTCACAAGCAGTTTGATGGCCTTGTTCACAATAATGACATTCAAAGCATGGAACATGATGAGAAACAAATACACGATCTCCCACTTTAAGATTTTTTATGGTTTCGCTTTTTTCAACAATATCTCCAGCAATTTCATGACCCAAAACCAATGAATCTACACCTAACTTTTTCATTTTAGCAAATCGATAATCTTCAAGAATATCAGAACCACAAATCCCAGACTTTTTCACCTTAACTAAGAATTCTCCGAGCCCAATTATAGGTTTTAGCATTTGATCTTCTCGAATATCATCATTACTATAATATCTTGCGATTTTCATTTTTTAA
>JBHLNY010000380.1:0-2870 GCA_048941065.1 Promethearchaeota archaeon | reverse complement strand
TACTCGTTTTAATGGTCTAGAAACAATAAGAGATGATATAAAAGGAACTTCCTGGGGAGAGAAAAATGATATAAAATCATTATAAGAAATGATTGGTTAAAGGATTTACAAATTCTCACAAAAATTGATTTTTCAAATAATCAAATTGAAAATGTAAAGATTTTATCAATTTGGAATAATTAACCCAACTCATCTTACCTAATGATAAAATCAGTGAATTAAGAAACTTAGAATACATAAAAAAGTTAACAAATCTAAAGTAATCAGATTTATATTATAGCTATATTGCTAAAAAATTTAATCCAAATGAATTTTATCAAATATTAGAGTTCTTTTAAATGATTATCTAATATTAAAATAAAAGAAAAAAAATTATTCAACTAAGGCTGTTTTTCCAGCCCCCCAAATTCCTAATGCTATACCTAATTCCTTTTTCTCTTTAGCCACGTCCTTTATCTTCTTTCCTTCTAATACAGCATCTATTGCTTGTCTGAATGCTTTAGCACCGGAGATTGGGCCATCAGGATGACTATGAATCCCCCCACCACTTCCGATTAAGATATCTGTTCCAGCATCTTTTATGCATTTTTCAACCATTCCTGGAGTAATGCCTCCAGATGGCATAGGTAATGTAGGTTTAATATGTTGGAGAGGATATCGAAGTGCTTTAAGATTTTGTTCATATCTCTCATCTATAATTTCTGCTTTACCATAAGGTGCAGGGATTACTACTGAATCTGCTCCACAAATCCTTGGTAATTTTCCAAATGTCAACATACTTGTCATTCCTGTCCATTCTCCTCCAAAATAAGCGCCCCCAAAATCCATGTGTCCAAGAATTGGTACTTTAATAGAAGGATCTTCCGCAATTTGTCTTAGTGCTTCATACCCAGTAGTCAAGTAATTTATCATTAACGCATTGGCTCCTAATTCTATCATTTTATCAGCATATTCAAACATTTCAGGGAATTTAGTTGTTATATTAATTGTATATAATGTTTTTTCACCTTTTTCTGCATCAGCACGATCTACTGCCTCCATAACACTAACAATTCGGTCTTCGAGAGTATTAAACGAAGGATCAGAGATTAATTCATCATCCTTTACTACATCGCAACCCCCAACTGCTGCCTTATAAACTAAATCTGCTGCAACATCACATGTGTGACCAGTACATGGTTTTACCATATTATTCAATAAAGGCCGTTTGGGAATATTCATAAGTTTTCGAATACCATCGATTCCAAATTTTGGTCCTTTAAAATCTTCTAACCAAGCCTTAGGAAATGCAAGATCTACTAATTTTAGTCCATGTGTGATACTAATATTTCCTATTACTGTAGTAAACAACATAGGAATTCCCATGCCCTTAATATTAATAATAGGAAATCCTATCTGTACAAAATAAGTTCTTTCTTTCACATCTTTTGGGATTTGAGAGGGATATTCGTACATTGGTAATTCATATACTCCCAGCACCCTTGCAACATGGTGCTTTCTGACTTCTTCGGTTTCTGCAGGTACTCTAATCCAAGTCCCAGTTGATTGTTCTATTGCAGCAAATCGAGATAGATAATTAACATTTTGTCCTTTAGGTCGTTTTATAATATAACTTGCAATGATATATTTTTCTAAATCTATACCATCTAGTCCAATAGCCTCAGGAGTGTCTAAATACTGTTCACAACTTTTTTCCATATTGCTTTCACAAATTATTTTTAAATTTATTAATAGAAAATAATGGAAATGAATTCAAAAATTTTATGATAAACTTACTAAGGTAAAAAAAGTAAAAGGAAAAAAAAATAATAGAATTTATTCTTCTGCTTTTGCAGCTTCTTTTTTAGCCGCTCTTAAGTCATGGTAAGAGTTTTCAAGTACAGTAAGATATTCCATTAACACCTGATCTGCTTTAGATTTCTGGTCATATACTGTTTGGATAACATTTAATAGATATTTTGGAAAAATAATATCTAAATAGAAATCTGAAAGGAGGGCATAGTATTCAACATTTCGCTCATCTCTGTAAACTTGGATTAATTGTGTATCCCACAATGTTTTGAGTACATCATCAAGATCTTCAACTCCTTTCTTTCTTAGCTTTTCAAGTTCATTCTTAGTCACTACTGCTGTTCTAAGTAAACGCACAGTTTCATAAATTTGGGGATTGCTGAGAGCATCTATGATTCTTAAATTATCAGCTTCTGATGGTCGATACGTCTGGAAGTACCTTTTGACATCACTCTTATAATTCTCTACAAATTGAGAAGGCAATCCCCTAGTAGAAGGATCATTGAGGATTTCAATGGGTGATACTCTCAAAAGGATAACATCTCGTACTAAGAAAATTAATTCTGAAGGCATACCTTTAACGGAAGCTTCTTTGATTATCTCTCGCTTAATAAGCTCCATTAAGACGCCATCAATATCGACAAAACCTTGTTTGTATCGATCTTTTAACCAGATCATCAATTCTGATTTGGAAACTACTCCCTCATCTCTTAAACGGGTGATTATCATCCGTTTTATCTCATCCTGGTAGGTAATACATAGTCGTTGTTCAATATTCAGAGTAGGATACACTGATAATCGTCGAAATAATGAGGGAATCATCTGAAGATACGCATTATCCTCCATATTCTGTAAGATAATTCTTGAAATATCAATTAAACCTTCTTCATATGCATCGGGGTCATCATCTAGATTTAACAGTAAAAGAATATAAAAACCTTGTTCAGGACCAGTGTAGTAGGATGCAATGTTAAGAGAGCCAATCATTAGACTTATCATTCCCGCTTCGCCACTGTATTCATGAGTACTATATACTTGCATAAGTGTTTTTTCAGTTAGCACGATTTCTTCTGGATACT
>JBHLNY010000379.1:0-2879 GCA_048941065.1 Promethearchaeota archaeon | reverse complement strand
TTAGCAACAGTTGAAGTCAATTCAAGTAATCCTGAAGAAATTATGGAAATGGCAGGGTGTTGTCCTTTTATGCTCAATGCTTTCAGATTAAGTGGTGAACATAATATTTGTATTTTATTAGCAAGTTCTAAACTTGATAAGCTTGATGCAATTATAAATTACCATTTTAGAAAAAACCCCGAAGTATCATCTGTTTCAATGGAAGTTGTTACTGACATTGCTAAAGATTTCATATTACCAATTGATTTTGACTCTGAACATCATGAGCCTAATGAAGAAGTAGGGTGTGGGGAGAAATGCAAATATAAGCTAGCTAAGATGCAAGGTAAAATTTAATCAAATTTTTTAGCTTCTTGTTGTTGCTCATTAAACTTAAATCTTGGTAAATCTTCTCTAAGATTACATCCAGGACCGCAGTATCTACCATCAAATTTTTCAATTGAAAAATCAATTGGAACTACAAAATCATGTATTGATTCTATTAATATATTAGTCTTTACATTAATCACATTGGGATCTCTTCTAAAACATAAATCTACTAACTTTTCGATTGTTTGTAAATCTGAAGCAGCAATAAAACATAAAACATTAAATTCACCTGAAATTTTAAATGCGTGATTAATAAATGGGCAATTTTTTATTTTTTCAACTATATTTTCGACATCTTTAGTCGAGATGTATACAATAGCAACTTTTATATCAACATTTTTTACATTAAAACCCACTTGTTTAGTCAGAAGATTTTTTCTTTCCAATTTGATGATTCTCGCACCTACTGCTGGTTGGGATTTTTCAATTTCCTTAGCTATATCAGAATGAGTTATATCTGGGTCTTTTTCAATCATCTCGATGATCTTCTTATCATCATCATCAATGCTTAATATTTCATTAAAACTTTTTTTCTTCATATCCATTATAGTTCATAACCTCACGTTAATTTAAACTTATTTTTAATAAATTTAAATTTTTTTAAGAGCTTAGTTATAGAAATTAATATTATTAGAGATAAGCATTTTATTTTATAAATATTAACAACAAAAATGATATATTCAAATTGGTTTTATACTCTAAAAAAACAATTTAGAACATATTCGATCTTAAATTTATATGTGAAATTATATTGGAATTTATTAGTTAATTATAGTTATTTATTAAAAAATAAGTAAAAAACATTTAAAATATATAAGGGTGGTAGAAATGGAGGGAAAAAGAATTTCGTATCATAATTCAGTTTTAAGAGTATATGAAAGAATTAAAAAAGATGGTGTAATTAATATTTGGGACCGTTTTGAGCAACAAGGATTTGGTGGCGTTCCTGACAAACGATGTCCTTTTTGCTTGAAAGGTGCAAGGTGTGATTTGTGCTCAAATGGTCCTTGTCGAGCAGATGCTTCAATTGATAAGAGAGGGGTATGTGGTATTACTGCTGATGGAATGGCAATGCGAATGATGCTTCTCAGAAATATAATGGGTGCTTCTACTTATCATTATCACACAGAACAAACAATTAAAACTTTAAGAGCAACAGCAGAAGGAAAAACACCATTTCAAATTTCAGAACCAGAAAAGCTTAAGAGCTTTGCTAAGAGACTTGGTATTGATAATGAAGGCTCTGAAAATGAGGTTGCAATTCGCTTATGTGATTTCGTTAAGGAAGATTTTAACAGAGCGTATAAGGAACCAAGTAAAATTGTAGAGGCTTTAGCTCCCATTGAAAGAAAAGAAGTGTGGAAAAAATTAGATATTTTTCCAGGAGGTATTTATGGAGAGATGATGCTTTCTTCGAGTTCATGTCTTACTAATGTTGATGGGTATTATGCTAGTTTAGCACTTAAAGCAATGAGACTTGGAATATCTATGGCCTATCAAAGCCAGATCATCAATGAATTTTGTCAAGATATACTTTTTAATATTCCAAGACCTCATAAAATGCGAGTAAATCTTGGAGTGCTTGATCCAGATTATATCAATGTATTACCTAATGGCCATGAACCATTTTTAGGATTTGCTATGGTCCAAGTTGCGAGAAAACCAGAATGGCAAGAAAAAGCTAAAGCTGTCGGTGCTAAAGGACTTAGGATAATAGCAAATATTGAAACTGGACAGGAAATGATACAAAGATGGGAAATGGATGACGTTTTTTATGGATTCACAGGTAATTGGATAATGCAAGAAGCTATTTTAGCAAGTGGTTGTATTGATATTTTTGTATGCGATATGAACTGTTCGATGCCCATTGACCCAATCTATGCCAAAAAATACAGATTTAAATTAATTCCTGTAAGTGAAGTAGTAGCTTTCGAAGGAATAACAGATAGACTCGATTATATTCCTGAAGAAGCGGAAAAACAGGCAGAACAACTTTTAATGATGGCAATTGACAACTTTAAAGAGAGAAAAGCAAATGTTGAAGCAGTCACAGGATTGGATATGAGTGAAGCAACAGTTGGATGGTCTACCGAGAGTATCCTTGATGCACTTGGTGGAACGTTAGACCCATTACTAGATGCTATAAAAAATGGTTCTATAAGAGGAGTTGCTGGATTAATTTCTTGTACAAGTTTAAGGGATTTTGGTCAAGACGTTCATACTATTAATATAGCTAAGGAACTGATCAAAAAAGATATATTAGTTCTATCAATGGGGTGTGGAAATGGGGGTTTACAAGTAGCAGGACTTTGTTCCCCAGAAGCAAAGGATCTGGCAGGTCCAGGTCTAAGAACCGTATGTGAAAAATTAGGTATACCCCCAGTTTTAAGTTATGGGACATGCACCGATACAGGACGGATTGCCGACCTAATTACTATCATATCGAAAACTCTTGGAGACACCCCCATCCCCGATTTACCTGTTGTTGCCGTAGCTCCAGAATATATGGA
>JBHLNY010000378.1:0-2893 GCA_048941065.1 Promethearchaeota archaeon | reverse complement strand
AACTATTTAAGTACCAGAGAATTTAAAATTTCTGAGAAGCTTCCTCAAGCTAGATCCTTAATAATTTTAGCTATATCTACAAAATTAGCCTATGTAAATTTTCTTTTGGACGGTAAAATATATGATATCATGATACCTCCAAATTATTATGATGATGGACTGCAATATGAAGATTTAGAAAATTTAATTTTAAGAGATATCATTAAAGAACCTGGTTATAAAGTTGAGTTTGCTCACGTACTTTTAAAACTATTAGCTGTTAGAAGTGGATTGGGGAAATATGGTAGGAATAATATCTGTTATGTAGATAATTGGGGAAGTTCTCTATCATTATATGCATATTTTACAGACTTTGATTTTGAAGAAGATAATTGGAGTGAATTATCTATGATGGATATGTGTAAGAAGTGTAATATTTGCATAAACAATTGTCCTACTGGCGCAATCCCAACTGTATCTAGAGAGGATTTTGTTATTGATGCGGGAAAGTGTATCTCTTTATTTAATGAAATTCCAGGTGAAATTCCCAAATGGATAGACCCTAAAGCCCATAATGCTTTAATTGGTTGCATGAGATGTCAATTTCAGTGCCCTGCTAATCAAAGAGCTATTAAAGATATAAAGAGATTAGAAAATATTTCAGAAGAAGAAACCAAAATGATTTTAGAAGGAAGATCAGAAGATTCTCTATTAGATTCTTTATGTAAAAAGCTAAAAATGTTCTATCCTTCCAATGCAAAAGAATTTTTTCCTGTTCTTAATAGAAATTTGAAGGTTTTATTAGAAAACAAATAAAAAAATAGTTCAATCAATTAAACAATTCATTATTTTTCCATAAGATTTTTATAAATCTTTGTACAATATTCTTATCGAAAAAGAGCCAATAATCAAATGAAAGATCTTGTAAAGAAACTATTACTTTTCATTTTTATGTATATTGTTTATCAGAACATATTCTACATTATTCTTGTGCCAGAGATATACTCAATTCCTATTTATGTAATATATTTGCTTACTGCATATATGTTTACTCTTGTAGATACGTTAATACGTTCCCTTCCAGAAGAGAAACGTGCTTCAAAGATCTATGATATTTTAATATTAATAATGCTTTTATTATCTCCTTTCTTCCTAATAGGGGCGTATCTTGAAAACACATTGCTTATATCCCAAATATTCCCTTTCTGGGATAATATTATTATCAGTTATATAGGATTTATTCTATATCTTACTGGAGCCTTACTAATACTCGTGGCACGTGCGCAATTAGGACGATTTGGAACCGCGGAATTAAGTACCGAAAGGGATCATCAACTCTTTACTCAAGGGGTATATAAATATATTAGAAATCCCATGTATTCTGGTGGTTTAATTGCGACTATTGGATTCTGCCTTGTGTTCAGATCTATCATTACTCTTATTATCATGTTTATATATACTTTCTTAGTTTATAGAATGCGTATAATTGAAGAAGAAAGAATTTTACTAGAGAAATTTGGTAAAGAATTTGAAGATTATAAAATGAAAACTAAAAGATTATTGCCATATATTTATTAAATTTGATTTCAGAAAAGGTAGTTTCAAAGTCTGGTTTGCTTTTGCTCTTTTTTTGAAAGATCCTTTTAACTTATTTATCTAATCTTTTGACAAGAGGGACATATGTATATTGAACCTCCCATATATTGTTGCTTTTTGATTAAAGTCGTACATACAGGACAGGGAGTATCAACTGACTTACTATGCATAATTCTTTGGTATCTACCATAATTATCAAAGATATCCTTTTCACAATCTCTTCCGCCAAGTGTTACCATTTTATGAAGTTCATTTCGAGTTTTTTCATATAAGAGTTTTCGTTCTTCGTTTGTCAATGACTTCATCTCAATTTTGGGATGAATTTTGGATAAGAAGAAAATATCCTGAATTACTCCATTTCCAACTCCTTTTAATCCGGGGTCTGTAATGTAGAATTTCTTTGCACTGCATTTATTGTTTTCTGGTATTTTCTGTATTAGGTTTTCAAATGTTGTGAAAGTAAATTCTACTGAAAGTGGATCGATTTTATCAAATTGAATATGAGGATGTTTATCAATATCATTTGACTTAATTAATCTTACTTCTCCCCAGCCAGTTATCGTTACTGTCAGATAGGTTTGATCACCGAATTCTAACAGCAGTTGGTGTTTTTTGGGAATTGTTTTATCTTGCTTATGATAAAGGATTCTCTCTCCTCCACATCCTAGGCTTAGCAAATAACCTGGATCCATTTGAATGAGGATTATATTTCCATTTGACCAGCTTTTCTTAATTTTCTTCCCTTTAAGAATCTTAGAAAATTCTTCATCTGAATGTTCCCCTATAAAAGCAAATTTATGGGGATTTTGGCCTCTAATTGCTGATTTTATAGATTTTCCTAATAATGTCTCATTAATCTGTTTGGAAATTACAATTGCCTCAGGTAATTCTATCATTTGTAAATTACTAATTATTGTTTTTTGATAATAGAGAAAATTAAACTTCAAAAAAAAGTTTATAGATCACAATGAATACAATGAATCCATTAGTCATAGGTGTAGGAAAAGTAAAGTCAGCGTCTGATTTCAATGAAAATTTAATGAAAAATTATAAAATTGAATAAACCATGAAATCACGTTTTTGAATTAATCGTAGAAGATGTTTTGTTTTTAAATTACGCCTTTAGGATAATGATTCAGGGTGGCATTATTGGAATAATACCAATAGAAAGGTAAAACAAATAGAAGAAAAAAAAAGATTTAAAAATAAGTTTAAACTTCGGGAGCTGTCATTCCTATAATTTTATATGCTTCGGGGAAATCCCACATGATCCGAGCTACAAATTTATAACCATCAATTTTTTCAGCGGAAAACAAAC
>JBHLNY010000377.1:0-2929 GCA_048941065.1 Promethearchaeota archaeon | reverse complement strand
TAAGACATATATTAAACCGTGTAGTACTTGAACAAATAATATATCCCACCATGTTATTACTATAAAAAGTAATAAAATGCCAATTAATATAATACTGAATCCAAATATAATTACAGCTAAACTTACTTTTGCATTTTTTCTCATAATAATATCACCCTCTCTACTTTACTAGAGTAATTAAGGTATATAAAAGATCTGATTTGATAAAACAATGGTTATTATTATAATCGCTTTGCAAATTCATAGATAATATGACCAAACCATCGGGTTGTTTTACCTGTTTTATCATACCCATTTTTTCTATAGAATTTTTGAGCTCTTAGTAGAATTTCTGTGGTGTCTAAGGTCATAATTGTGCATCCTTCAGAACGAGCTTCATTTTCAACCTGTAATAATAAGGAAGTTGCTGGGCTATTTTTTCCCTGTCTTTTTGGATGTACTGCCATTCCTCGTATATGTCCTTCTTCTGCTCCTTTTTTTTGCCATCCAATAGTCCCAATTATCTTTCCATCAAAATCTATTGCTATATACACTAGCATCTGACTTAAACGATCTCTAGCTGTTTCTTCATTTGATAATATTGTGTCTGCAAAAGCTTCTGCTGAGTAAAAATCACGGTATTCCTCAAAGGCTGCTAATAATACTTCCTGGATAGGTTTAATGTCAAGAAATGATGCTCGCCGAATATTATTATTTATTTCCATCGATTTTTTTATTCTTTAATTATATAATATTACAATTCAAAATGAATCATAGATTCCATTTTATCAGCATAGAAATATCTACCTGAACCCATCACATCTACATGTCGAAAGATAATTTCATAAAATTGGATTTTTTGAGATTCTATCCTTTCCTTTAACTTGATTCTTTCAAGTGCTCTCTTAGGATTAGACTCTACAATATTCTTCAGCATTTTTCCCAACTCGGAAACAAGAATTTCTTCTTCTGAAGGATAATATTGATCAGGATCAGCACCAATTGCAATTCTTCCTTTTTGAAAACCTCCTGGATTTCTATTTGCCTCAATTTTATATTTGTTAAAATAAGTTAATATTTTTTTTAATTTTTCAAGAGTAGGTTGTCCAAGCTCATTAAGTATTTTAAAAATATTGGTTTTAGGAGATTTTAAATAATCATGAACCGTATCGGGAGTTTTCTTAGGCTGATAATCTGGAAATAAATCTTTTTCATTCAAGATGATTTCAATTTTTAATTATAAAATTTAAAATTAATTATATCATTAAGATTTTTAATAATTTCAATTTTTATTGTTACTTTGAATTTTTACAATATTATATAAGATAACCATAACTAAGGTTTCATGGAGGAGATGAGAGATAACTGAGGAGAAACCTGTTTATTTATTCAAGATCTGCATTTTAGGCCAAGAAAGAGTAGGCAAAACCTGTCTTGCAAGAAGATTATGCTTTGATACATTTGATGCAAATACGAAAGAAACAATTGGGATAGATTTTTATACATATAATTTACCTATCATTGTTGATGGGGAAGATACTTTTGTCCGACTTAGTATTTGGGATTTTGGTGGTCGGGAACAATTTAAAAAATTCTTCCCTTATTATATTAATGGTGCCAATGGAATATTTATGGTATTTGATTTAGTAGATCTTCAAACTTTGTTAAGATTGGACTGGTGGTATGAGAGATTAGGTGATTATAATCATGGAACGACCCCAAGGATTTTTATCGGGACTAAAAACGATCTAGTTAAAACTGCTGATGAAAAAAGTAGGGTGGATGATTTAGTTATAAAACGATTCATGGAAAGACATGATGAAGGAGTCTTTTTTAAAACATCTTCAAAACGTAATTATAATGTAAAAAAAATTTTTAGAGAACTTGTTATTAAAGTATTAGAAAAAAATAAATTAGATTACGATAAACTCTTATAAACAAATCTAGTTTATTTAATTTTTACATTTTAAATATTTGTAAAAAGTGTATAAGTGATTGTAAAAGTGGCAGAAATTTTTCACGAAAAAGATGGAGATCTTTCAACTTTGAAAGATAAGACAATATCCATCATTGGATATGGAAATCAAGGTAGAGCTCAAGCACTTAACTTAAGAGATTCTGGTTTGAACGTAATTATTGGAAATAGAAGTGATAAATATAAGGAATTAGCTATTTACGATGGCTTTTCTGTATTTACAATTGAAGAGGCAGTAGAAAAAAGTGATATTAATTTTATTTTAATTCCAGATGAGATAATGAAAGAAGTTTTTGAGAATAAAATTAAACCATACCTTATAAATAATTGTGCTTTAGTTTTCGCAAGTGGTTACAATATAGGATTTAAACTAATAGAGTTACCTGAAAACGTAGATGTGTTGTTATTAGCTCCTAGAATGATTGGTGTAGGTGTTAGAGAAAATTTTCTTAATAAAGAAGGGTTCTTTAGTTTTATAGCTATTGAACAAGATGTTTCTGGTAATGGATTAGAAATTTTGCTTGCTTTATCGAGAGCTATTGGATCCTTAAAAAAAGGAGTGATTAAACTAACGTTTAAGCAAGAAGCAGAATTAGATCTTTTTAATGAGCAAGGATTTGGGCCTGCATTTGGTCGAGTTTTATTATCAGCGATTTATACACTTATAGATGCGGGATATCCTCCTGAAGCTGTATTAGTTGAGATGTATATCAGTAATGAAATGTCTTATACGTATAAAAAAATGGCGGATATTGGATTAATAAAGCAAGTCGATTTCCATTCACAAACAAGTCAATACGGAGCAATGAGTAGAGGAATTAAATATCGAAAATTGCCTATCACGCTAATTATGAAGGAGATATTGAAAGACATTCAAAACGGTGAATTTACACGAGAATGGGAGAAAAAAATAACTAAATTGAAATTTAAAATGATCAAGTACTTTGCTACTAAACAAAAGATTAATAAATTAGA
>JBHLNY010000089.1:0-11824 GCA_048941065.1 Promethearchaeota archaeon | reverse complement strand
CCAAAGGTTTTAAGTGCAAGACCTACCGAAATAGAGGAAGGCTTAGAAATGGAAAGATTTGAAGAATATACTATGGCAGAAGCAGCACCTAAACTTAAAGCTATGAAGAGTCGTGCAAGAATGGCACCTCCTCCATCTGCACCAGCAGTAGGAGGACCTGACAGCTATGGTGTTATAGGGGCTACACTATCTGATGATGTATTAATGGACAAGATTAAATCTCAGACAAAAACTCAAACTAAAGATTTAGGAGAGCTATTTGAGTATAACATTTCAAACCCAGTTTCCATTAAAAGGAAACAATCTGCTTTAGTTCCAATTTTAACCGAAGCAATCAAAGCTAAGCGAATCTTGCTATATAATAAAGAAGAACATAATAAAAATCCAAATGCATGCCTAGAAATAACCAATAATACCAATTTAACGCTAGAAAGAGGACCTGCTACAATAATCTATGATGATAATCTTGCAGGAGAAGCTATTATCCCCTTTTTGAATAAAGAAGATACAAGAATATTAAATTACGCTGTTGAACAAGCTGTAATTATAATGCATGAACAAAAATCTGAAAATTTAAATGTCCATAAAGTAACATTCGGGAGTGGTTATTCTTATGAATACTATTATACTAATTTAATGACTGAATATAAAGTAAATAACAAAACCACTGAAGAAAAAGAACTATATCTTGATCATCCTAAAACATCTGGTTACAAATTTATAGAAAAACCTATTGAACCCGAAGAAACACCGAATTATTGGAGGTTTAAATTAACCTTAAAACCTAAAGATGCTATTATCTTTAAACTTAAAGAACAAAGAGAAAATTACTCAAGTAATTATTTATGGAATTGGTCTAAAGATGATATACTTAAAAGAGTTGGCTTTTATGTTAAACATAAATTCATTGATCCAAAACTCGAACAACAGCTAAAAGAAATAGCAGAACTAATTCAAAATTCAAATGATTTAAGAAATAAAAGAGAAAATTTAAATGAAGAACGAGATGTAATGACTGATGAGCAAGTAAGGCTAAGAGAAAACATTGCTGTTTTAGGAACTGATAGTCAATCAATTACATTAAAAGAAAGATATATAAAGAAGTTAAATGATCAAGAAAGTAGATTCGAAGAAATTAGTAAAGAACTTAAAACATTAGATAAAAAAATAAAATCTGTTAATAAACAAATTGAAGAAAAGATGCAACAATTGTCTCCTCCTTAAAGCTTCATAATAAATTATTAATTCTTTATTTTTTTGTTTAATAATGACATTTAAATCAGCACTCCAAGGATCTAGAAGTCTAATGTATCGAAGTGGCAGAGTTTATAACTTTTTATCAAATAAAATATATGATGTTAGGAGGAAATATTTATCTATTTCAAAATTAATTGGTAAAAACAAACATATATTAGATCTAGCCTGTGGAACTGGCTTTCTTACTAGATTTTTGCATCCATCAAATATTTATGAAGGTTGGGATATAAATCGTAAATTCTTAAATAAATTAAAAAAGGATTGGATGAGAGGAAAATCTAAAATAAACCATATAGTTGTCAAACAGAAAGATCTTTTTAATTTTCAGGAATATCCGAAAGAGAAGGTAGATGTTATTGTTTTATGTGATATATTACATCATATTAATCCTTCGCATTTTACTTTAGTGGAAAATGCAAAAAGATGTGCGAGAAAAGTAATAATTTGCGAACCTATTGCTATAAAACCGCGAGATCTTAAAGCAAACTCTCGATTTATTAGAATCTTCGTGAAAATTGGTAGATTTTTTCCCGAAAAGCTTTACAAATTGATAGACTTTCTATTTCTTGATAATGATGGCGTTAATACCTATAAAAAACGACTAGCATGGGATCATAATAAAAATAGTATTATGACTTTATATAAAAAAATGGGATTTGAAAAGATTTATAAAATTAAGGATAATTATATTGGAGTTTGGGATTCCAATAATTAACTAACTTTCTTGATTTTAACATTCTTTTTATTAATATAAAAGTTATTTTTTGATAATTTATTATAAGTATTTAATGAGTGGAAAATTTTAATTATAAATTTTATCTGAAATTAAAAATATATTGGAGTTTATTTCCAACTTGAAAATTACGCTCAGCCTTTGGGATATTGCTGGACAAGAACGTTTTGATTTCTTTAAAACTGATTTCTATAAAGGTGTTGCTGCTATAGGATTGGTATTTGACTTAAGTCGTCCTGATACTTTTGATGATACTGATATATATTTTAATGACATTAGGAATAGATCAGGTAATATCCCTATTATCTTAGTTGGAAATAAGAATGACTTAAAAAAAGATTTGGGTGAAATAATACCTCGAGAAAGAATAATACAAAAGGTAAATCAATATCATTTATTTGAATATATTGAAACTTCAGCACTAGAAAATGAAAATGTTGATAATCTGTTTAATCGACTAGCTATTATTGCTTTATTAGATCTTAAGCCTAGATTAGGAGAAGTAGTCGATATAAATCATTTCAGGTTTAAAATTTTGCTTGTTGGAGATGCTGCTGTAGGAAAGTCATCATTAATAAAAACATTTATCGGAAAGAAATTTGAAACAAGTTATAAATTAACTGTTGGTTTAGATTTTATGACTCGAGATTTTGAAATACCCAATGAAGATTTACCAAAAGAGGTTCAAGATGCAATTAAAAAATCTGTTAAAACCTTCAGAAAGAAATTCAAAAGGCTCTATAAAAAAGAAGTAGTTCCTATCAAAAAAAAAACTACAACTAATAAATTTTTAATTGAAACAGCTCCAGATCAAAAAATAAGTAAAATTAAAAATGGACAACATATATTTAAGAAATTAATTCTTCTTTCTTTGCCAACTTTAATAATTGTTTTAATTATAATCTATTTCGTCTTCTTTCTCCATTAATTAACCTAAAATTAATATGATTGATTTGATTCTAAAATATACTAATACAAAATTTATATAATTCAAATTTGAATAGCAAAAAAAATAAATTATATTTTCTTTTTTATCTTAACATTTTTTGGTGTAAAAAATGAGTATTGAAGAACTTGAGGACCAAGTTGAAAAATTATTAGAGGAGAGAGATAAATTAGAGGAAATCTGCGATACACTTCCTAAGTGTGAAGAGGATGATGCCTGCGAGACCTGTGAAACATATAGGAAAATTGCAGAAATTGATGAGAAAGTAGAAGAGTTAGAAGATAAAATCGAAGAATTATTGGGAGAAGAGGAAGAAGAAGAGTAAATATTTCATAGTTAAATAAAAAATCTTTCATTTTCTTTTATTATATTTATTTACATTTTATACTATTTTTGCAGTATAAAACTAAAACTATTTTAATTAATTAAAAGAAATTAATATAAAAAATAAAATTTGCATTATGTTTAAATAACAATATTATATAGTCATAAAAAAAGTGTTTAAAAAATGACTAATAGGAAATTTGAAGTCCAAGCTATAAATGATGATATTCTTGAGAAGTTAAGCCTAGAAAACAGATATAATTTTCTAAATAGTAATTTAAAGCCAATTTTAACCCAAAATGAGTTTAATTTTCTGAAGAAAATTCAGAAATTTTGTTTAAAGTTTGAAAAAGATAATAATATCACTCATGGACCGGAAGAAGATATATATGATTGGATTCCTATCTTTGGAGCAGAAGGTTATATTACTCGTCAACATGCTTTCGAATGCATCGATTTAAATTATGAAGATTATGGGTTTACTGCTGATTTTTTAAGAATTCTCGCACTAGATTTGTTTGATCCACAATTTGCTATGAGTGGAGGAGCCACAGTGATTTGTATTAATCCAATTTATGAACATCATGAGAATATGCCGATTAGATTGGATGCCCTTAAAGAATTGGTTACTGGTAAAACACCTGGATGTTTATTGATTACAGAACCAGAGAGAGGTTCAGATGCAGTTCATATGTTAACAACTTGCGATGAACAAGAAGATGGGTCCTTTATCCTTAATGGAACTAAAATATATAATACCAATGCACCAAAAGCAAAATGGGCTGTTGCATATGCCACCGCAGAAAAAAATAATGGAAATATGATGGCTCAATTCCTAATAAATACTGATTGGGAAGGGTGGCATTGTGAGAGAGTTGGAATCCCTTGGGTACCGAAATTATATTTAGGAAAAGAGCATCTTGAAAATTTGCGTATTCCGAAAGAATATGTTCTAGGAGGAGTCGGGAAAGGAAGAGAATATCTTTTTGAAGGTTTAATACCTGAGAGAGTTGCTATAGCGATGAGAGGTATAAGTGAATGTTGGGGAGCCTTATCGCATGCATTTATCTATTCGAATTTAAGAAAGCAATTTGACCAAGAAATACTTAAATTCCAAGGAGTTGGCTTTCTTTTAACAGATCTATGGGCTAAAACCACGAATTTAACTTTAGCTATGCTTAAGTATTGTGAAGTATATGATGAAAAAATGAAAAAATATGGAAAAGAATTACCCCAGCCTATTTCTCAATCAATGGTGGCAAATGCATCTCAATTTAAATATCAAGCAGCATTATTGTCTAAAAAAGTTTGTTATGAATGTGCTAATTTAATGGGTGGTGCAGGTCTTTGCGATAACACATTAATGCACGATTACTTGAATATCTCTAGAATTCAAGAAATTATCGGTGGATCTAGACAGATTCAACAATATATCATGTCCCTGAATTTAAGAAGAATGTATAGGTCACTCGAAACTTTATAATCTTAAAATTGGTGCTTTTTTTCTACTTAATTTCTTATTATATTAATATAATTTAAGATTAATATTTACAATGAAAAAAGAAATTATTTAAAGAAAACCAACTAATTTTATTTATCTAAAGTAATAAAAAACATAATAATAACTAAATTTAAAATTCAAGAAGCAATCAAAACAAATGTGTTTAAAAAATGTCTAATAAGAAATTTGAAGTTCAAGCTATAAATGATGAAATCCTTGAGAAATTAAGCCTAAAAAACCGATATAAATTTATATATTCAAATTTATTGGGAATTCTCTCTTCTGAAGAAATAGATTTTTTCAAAGAAGTTCAGAAATTTTGTCTTAATTACGAAAAGAATCATAACATTACCCATGGACCACATGAGGATATTTATAAGTGGATTCCTGATTTTGGAAAGGAAGGATATGTTTGTAGAGCTCATAAGTTTGAAGAATTAGATCTTAATTATGAACCTCATGGTTTGATGGCTGAATTTCTTAAAACACTTGCAGTTGATAATTTTGATCCTCAGTTCACAATGGGTGCAGGAGCTACTATATTAGCTATTAACCCTATTCAAGCTCATCATGAAAAAATGCCAGAACGATTAGATGCATTAAGAGAATTAGTCACTGGTCAAGCTCCAGGATGCATATGCATAACAGAGCCTGAGAGAGGATCTGATGCGGTGCATATGTTAACAACGTGCGAAGAACAGAACGATGGAAGTTTTATATTAAATGGAACTAAAATTTATAACACTAATGCTCCAAAAGCTAAGTGGGCGGTAGTATACGCTACTGCTGAAAAAAATAACGGTAATAAGATGGCCCAATTTTTAGTAAATACTTCATGGGATGGTTGGCATTGTGATCGTATTAATATTCCATGGGTACCTAAAGTTTACTTAGGTAAGGAGGAATTAACTAATCTTAGAGTGCCAAAAGAATACGTTTTAGGTGGTGTAGGAAAAGGTCGGGAGCATCTTTTTGAGGGTTTGGTTCCTGAAAGAATTGGTATAGGAATTAAAAGTTTATGTGAATGTTGGGGAGCAATAGCTCATGCTATTATTTATGCAAATATGAGAAAACAATTCGATCAAGAAATTCTGAAATTTCAAGGTGTAGGATTCCTTTTAACTGATTTCTGGGCTAAAACTACAAATTTAACACGTGCCATGGTACAATTCTGTAATTTTTATGATAATTTAGTCGAAAAATTCGGGAGTGATGCTAATATTCCCACGAATTTTCGTCATGGAATGGTCGCTAATGCTTCACAACTAAAATATCAGGCAACTGCTCTTTCAGAGAAAATTTGTTATGAAGCAGGAAATCTTATGGGTGGAGCAGGTCTATGTGATAATACATTAATGCATGATTACATAAATATGTCCAGAATTGGTGAAATTGTGGGAGGTTCAAGACAAATCCAACAATATATTATGAGCATGAGTCTTCGCCAACTATTTAAAATACTTTAAAATTAAGAGAGAATAGATGTTTAATAATTTAAATCCTCCTTTTTTCTTTTTTTTTAGAAAAAAAATTTTAAAACATTATCTATATTCTACTATTTAATTAAAATTTGATAATATAATATTTATCTAATTGTGTAAATAAGAATGTCTAGCAAAAAATTTAAAGTTCAAGCTATTAATGATGAAATTCTTGATAAATTTAATCTTAAAAATCGATACAGTTTCTTGAATAATAACCTAACTGCAATATTATCACAAAAAGAATTTAATTTCTTACGGGAAGTCCAAAGATTTTGTTTACGCTTTGAAAAGAAAAATAATATCACCCATGGTCCTGAGGAAGATATATATGATTGGATCCCTGCTTTTGGAGAACAAGGATATGTAACGCGTCAACATTCATTTGATATGGTTGACGTGGTTTATGAAAATTGGGGCCTGGCAGCAGATTTAATGAGGACCCTAGCCATCGATATGTTTGACCCTCAATTTGGAATGGGTGGAGGTGCGACGGTTTTAGCTGTTAATCCGGTATATGAACACCATGAGGGTATCCCAGAGAGATTGGAAGCGTTAAAGGATTTAATAACAGGAAAATCTCCAGGAGCAATACTTATCACAGAACCAGAGAGAGGTTCAGATGCAGTTCATATGTTAACAACTTGCGATGAACAAGAAGATGGGTCTTTTATCCTTAATGGAACCAAGATATATAATACCAATGCGCCTAAATCCAAATGGGTAGTAGCGTATGCTACTGCTGAAAAAAATAACGGAAATATGATGGCCCAATTTCTTATTAATACTAAATGGAACGGATGGTTCTGTGAGCGTGTTAACATTCCTTGGGTTCCGAAATTATACCTTGGTAAAGAACAATTTCAAAATCTTAGAGTACCAAAAGAATACATCTTAGGGGGCGTGGGAAAAGGTCGCGAGCATCTTTTTGAGGGATTAGTCCCTGAGCGAATTGCTATTGCTATGATGAGTGTTGCAGAGTGTTGGGGTGCATTAGCTTTTGCTGTTATTTATGCTAACAATAGAAAACAATTTGACCAGGAAATTCTAAAATTCCAAGGTGTAGGATTTTTACTAGCTGATCTGTGGGCAAAGACTACTAATATGACAATTGGACTTCTTAAATTCTGTGAATCCTATGATGAGAAAGTAGAGAAATTTAGTGGAAAGATTCCAAAAAATATTTCACAAGCAATGGTAGCCAGTGCTTCTCAATTTAAATACCAAGCAACAGCACTTTCAAAAGAAGTTTGTTATGAATGTGCTAATAACATGGGAGGAGCAGGTCTTTGTGACAATACTTTAATGTATGAATATTTGAATATTTCAAGAATACAAGAGATTGTTGGAGGATCTAGACAGATTCAACAATATATTATGTCTTTAAGTTTAAGAACACTATACAAGATGTCTGTCTCTTAAATTGATGTTTTGTATAATCAAAATCAATTTTTTTATTTTTTTTAAATATTGGGGTTTCTTACTAAAAATAAGTTAACAGTTATATATTTAGAAAGAAGTCCTTTCCTAAAATTTTCCTTTTCTTTTACCAAACAATCCTGACATATAGCAATATTAAATTCGTTTTTATATTCTTTTTCACATTCTAAGCAAATATAATTTATATTACTTTCCATTATTCAAGCACTCTATATTGGAATTTTAGAATTGAATCAAGAGAATTCGTTAAAGGTAGAATATAAACCCTTAGACTGAAAAAAATTTCTCATTTTGAATTATTCCTATATTATTACCTAGATCTTACCTTTTTTTAAAAATCAATGAAAAAAAAATGAATTAATAATTTGAATGTCTCTATTCTTTAAAAAGTCTAATAGATCCTTTTTTCTATTTAAATACCTCGAAAATATTTGATATTATTATGATTAGTGATTTATTATCTGAATCAAAGTTAATTTTATTAAACTGTCCATTCTATGAAAAATGTATTCTACCAAAAATTCCGCTATTATGTAAAATTCCAGAATGCAAGAATTGTCCAGATTATCAGACAAAATTAAAAAAAATTAACCTAAGAGTTATTTATTGATTTTAATATTTATTCAAAAATACAATCTACACCTAATACTAAAAAGATCATTCTCATGAATAGAATAAATATTATCACCTTTTTCTTTCCTAAAATGGAATTCCTGGGCAGGCATTTCTTCAACAACTCTAAAAAATATTCTACTTTTGTTGATCCAAATTTTATCTACCATAAAATGTAGACCGTTTTGAGTACTATAGCTATAAACTTGAAAACACGACACTTTTTCCATTTTTATGTTCTAATTCTTTATTTTAACAAAACAATTTAAACTCAGTTAATTTATATTGGCAGTAATTTGAACCTACCTTCTAAATTTTTAGTAATAGCTTCACGAGAGAATAAAAATGGAATATATTTTCCTCGAACCCATAGTTTCATTAAATCTTTATAATGTTTATGAAATGGTAATCCAGACTGTCCTCCAGGGATGACAGCAATTGATTTATCCCAATCAGATAAATCATGAATTTGACGGACAGAGGGACCTACAATAACTTGATAGTTATTAGAAGGAACATAGTAGCCATTGTTAAGAGTATTCGCATCACCACCAATTTTAAACGGACCGATGTTTAGAACCGCAGCCTTATCATCTATAAGAGAAAAAGGATGTATTAAAATAATTTTATGTAGATTACCCCAGTTCCATTTATTATAATCTGAAGAAATTTTTTCTGATAAGATATTAATTGTTTTTTCGAGTGTATTTAAAAGAAGTTCCTTAAGTTTAGTACTAGTATTTTCATATAATTTAAATAATCTCTTTAGGTCAAAGGGGCAACTTGCTAAATAAGGTTCTAGGAAATCTTTATCGATATACTGTAGGAGTATTTCTTTTAGGGTCTCTTCATGCCAAATTTTATATATAGTACCCTCTATACTTTTTTGTGTTAATTGGTAATCCCAATTTTCCAATAAAGAAAATACTTCGGGATTTATATGAGAAGATCGCTTATCTTTTACGTAACTCAACATTAAAGGTAAAATTTCAGCAGCTTCTTCAGTAAAATAATCATTCTGGAAATTTATAAAATCCTGATTCGAAAATTTATCTTTTGATTGTAACAATTTCTTTAATCTTTTTTGTCGATAAAATCCTATAAAGTCCTGAGCAATTAATACATCATTTGGAGCTTTATCTTCATTAAAATTAGCGGAATATACAAAACCATATTTAGGATTATAAATCGAAAATAATTTCTCGAATGGAGCTAGACCAATCCAATTATATTTCTCGTCTATGCCGGGATTAACTGTTGCCCCATCTCCATACTTTCTTATAGGGATCTTTCCTCCATGTTGATGTCCAATATTACCAAAAATATCACCATATATAAAATTTTGGGGGTTAATCGTTATCAACTTGGTCCCTTCGCGAAACTCATCCCAATTTGAAGCTTTACTTATTTTGTAAAATCCTTCTATAGTTGAGTCTAAATTTGCCCCGAAACTTGACCATCGCAGTGCATATTTTTCAGGAAGATTAATCCTATATATATGATTATCTTCCTCAAAATATTCAACAACAGGTCCAAATTTTGTCATTAATACTTTAAATGGAATTGCTTTAGATTTACCCTTAATGGTAATTGGCTCTTCAATAATCTCAAAATCTACCCATTCTCTATTATATAAATACTGATTATCATTTTTTGGATTTATTTTCAGTCTAAATAGATCCAAAGTATCTGCACAAACATTAGTGCAACCCCAAGCAATTTTTTCATTATGTCCTAAAACAATCCCAGGTAATCCCGCAAAAGAACTTCCAATAACGTTTAACTCAGGGCAATTTAAATGAATTAAAATCCATATTGATGGGAGGGTTAAAGGCAAATGTGGATCATTTGCAAATAAAACTGCTTCTCCTTCTGATTTGCTAGGACTGATTGCCCAGCCATTACTTCCATTTGAATTCTTCAAGTTCAAACCTGCATAAAGGGGTATAATTTTATCAGCCATATTAACTCCCAATTTTTTAATTAAATACTCTCGCAGTAATTCTAAAGGATAATTCCAACTACTTAATCCCCATTCGATTAAACTAATGATAGAAAGCGAATCTTCTAATTTCCATTCTTCTGGCTTTATATCAAGAATAAAAAACTCGAGAGGTGGATTTTTACTTATTATGTTGATACCAGTATTAACGCCTCTTATATAACTTTCTAATAAAGGGAGTTGTTCATTTTGACGTTCTTTTTTTAATCGTTCTGAGCAAATTTTTGCAATTCGATGCAGTCCTATAATTTTATAATGTTTATCCATGTCAATTGTACTATCTCCACTTATTTCAGAAAGTCTTCCTGAGGTTAATCGCCGAAATTGCTCCATTTGCCATAATCGATGCCTGGCATGGATATATCCTTGTGTAAAATATGCATCCTTTATTGATTTTGCAAAAATGTGAGGGATACCCCATTTATCCCAAAGGATCTCAACCTCATCTTCAAGACCTTCTAACTTTTCTGAACCAGTTATTGGTGGGAATGCTTTCTTTGCAATATTTAAAAAATCTTCCATATATATTTCTTGGTTTAAAATTATTTAATACTTTATTATGTTAAACATTTTTTTGTGTAGCTTTAATAGAGTAATAATGTTATAACTACTTATTAAAATGAAGTCATTACAGGATATCAAATTGAATTATTCTCGATTCTGTTTGTTGTTGGAATGATTATACTAATAACTTATACGAGGAAAAGTAAAAATATTGTTTAATTTAAAAAAATCTTTTAATTCTAATTTTTTTTTCTATTTCTCACTTCTTTAAAAAAAAAAAATTAAAAAAGTATTACAGCATCTTAAATAGTTGTCGTAGAGCCATGCTCATGACATATTGCTGAATCTGCCTTGATCCTCCTACTATTTCCTGGATTCTGGAGATATTTACATAGTCATGCATCATTGTATTATCACTTAAACCTGCGCCTCCCATTAGATTTGCTGCTTCATAACAGACTTTCTTAGAAAGGTTTGTACAATGATATTTGAACTGAGAGGCACTTGCAACCATAGCTCTTGATATATTTCGAGGGATTTCTCCACCAAACTTTTCCATCTTTTGATCATATGTTTCTGCGAATTTTAAAAGACCAATTGTTAAATTCGTAGTTTTAGCCCATAAATCTGTTAATAGAAATCCTACTCCTTGAAATTTTAGAATTTCCTGGTCAAATTGTTTTCTCATATTTGCATATATTGCAGCATGAGAAACGGCTCCCCAACATTGGGAAATAGCTCCACAAGCGATACCTATTCTTTCAGGGACTAATCCCTCAAAAAGGTGTTCGCGACCTTTTCCCACACCCCCCAAAATATATTCCTTAGGTACTCTAAGATTAACTAATTTTTCATGACCGAGATATAGTTTTGGAACCCAAGGAATATAAATACGATCACAATGCCAACCATCCCATGATGTGTTAATTAAAAATTGAGCCATTAAGTTACCATTATTTTTTTCTGCTGTTGCATAAGCTACAGCCCATTTTGATTTTGGTGCATTGGTATTATAAATTTTTTC
>JBHLNY010000376.1:0-2932 GCA_048941065.1 Promethearchaeota archaeon | reverse complement strand
TTAGTATTTCATTTCTTTTTATATCTGCTATATCTAATTTTATAAATGGAATATATTATATCCTAGCATTCTCACCTATTATGTTATATCTCAGCTGGCGGTTATTATTTGCTTTACATTTAATAAATATCGGAAAAAGATTAAGAGGTTTTACCAGTAATAAATTTAATCCTCGAGAGACAGGACTTATTATAGGAATAATTCTTGGTCCATTTAATGGAGTTCTTTTGTTTTTTGAATTGCTTCCACTCAAGGAGCTAATTCCGTTTATCTTACTTTTTTTTACAGGTATTTTTGCTTTTTTAGGGGGATTGGTAAGTGATAAAATCAATTAAAATGGAATTATTAACATAAAAAAGAAAGAAAATGATATTTGCTAAAAGTAAATATTGTCGCAATTTTTACCTTTTCATGGTTTTCTTTTTTCTGTTGAGTCTAGTTTGCTTTACTGCCTTAAAAACTACCTATGGAGTATCTTTATCTAAGATTTTCATTGTTTTGTTTTTTATTCTTTGTTTTGCTGTTAATTTTTTAAACTCAACTAATTTAACTGGTAAAAATTCCAGTTGAGTAGCTATAGTTTATCTATAGAATATTAGGATTTTAATATCCACTTAAATTAACTAATTCGAGGTTTATGGTAAATTAACCAGCTGAAAGTTGGGAAAGAGTGGGGACTGAGGGATATGATCATGGAACGCGTCATAGGCGCGCCATATTGAACCCCCGACTAACAGGTGTCTCTGGAGTAGCATTTGCTTATAGGATCTGGAGCCTGTTGTGCTACCGGGCTACACCAAGTCCCCTTAGAGGAGTTAATTTGGTAAAGGAAGTATGAAATTTATATCTTTTTCTAGTTTTAATACTTATTTTTGATTAATTAGTAAAAATAGAAATAACTTAAGAATTAAAAGTTCTCATAATTGAAGAAAATTAAAAAGTTAATACTTCTTTAGTTTTTTACTTATAAAGATTACAATAACTGACAGAATGCCGAGCAGAAAAAATAGATTATATCCATGAATGATGGGTTCTTTATCATCTTCACCACATTGATTGTTTTCGAAGATATTTCCTTCACAGGATTCTTCTGCAATGCATTCATCATTATCTATGAAAGTATTTCCCGAGATTAAGTTATTATTACTTTCATATAGATATATCCCACATCTATTATCATTTGCGGTATTTCCCGTAACTGTATTATAAACACTCCCACTAAAACATATCCCATAATCATGATTGTAATTTGCTTTATTACCTGAGAGGGTATTTTTATTACTATCTATTATGCATATTCCAATACCATTACTATTAATGGTGTTTTCCAAGAGGGTGTTGTTATTATTATTATTATCTAAAAGTATCCCAATAACCTGGCTATCAATTACGATATTTTCTGATAGTGTGTTATTATTACAATCGCTTAAATATATCCCTGACCAATAGTTTAGCTTTACAGTATTTACCAAAATGGTGTTGCTGTTACTATAACTTAAATAAATCCCATAATCCATATTGAATTCTACATCATTTCCAAAGATAATAATATTATCACTTTCCAATATTGATATCCCAAAAAAATTGCTATGACAAGTATTATTATTTAGAATTCCATTAGTGGTATTGTAAATTTTAATTCCTGCATCATTCCAGAGATTTCCTGAATGGTGGCAAGAACAAGTCTCAATCCTGAAGTACACATCTGAATTTTCAATCAATATACAACTTCCTGAACCTTCGCCATTGATTGCTAAATCTTTAATGATATATGGGTTAGAGTAAGTCCCATTCCCCGTACAATTTCCAGCATTTCGAAAATCAAACCAACCAGAATTACCGTCTATATGTATTTTTCCCGATACTTTTAAGAGTTCCAAATTTTTGTTATAAAGAGTATTATCATCACAATATCCCATGTTAAAATTAAGGTTAGTAGTATTTATAGTAAATAAAGCGAAAAAGATTCCTAGGGTTATGATAATTACTTTTATTGTAGATTTTGATTTCATTTAATTTTCGCCAGAAGTGTTTAGATATGTATGTAAAAAGATTACGAATAAATATTTAATATTTTTGTCGAGAATAATTAGATTAAGTTCCGAATATGATGAACCTTTAGAGAACCATGGCGCTCTTTTTATGTTATATTTTCACAACTTTATCTTTAAAAAGAGTTATAAAATCTTTACAAGATTTTTGTTTTCGGCAAAATATTTTTAAAAATTATAAAAATTTATCTTCTTTAATTGTTTTAAATTTAAATCGTGATATAATTGAGAACGGTTGTAGATGATGTTTATATAGTTAAACCTTATGATCCTAATGTAGCTGATTGCTGCGTTTATATGGTTGATACTAAAAGTGATGATGGATTAGTATTGATTGATGTTGGGCTTAATTTTGAGCCAATTCGAGATATAGAGAATGAGGGTTTTGATCTCAAGAATATTAAACACTGTATTATAACGCACGGTCATATAGACCATTATGGTGCTTGTTATAAGCTAAAAGAATTTAATGAGGAGATCAAATTTTATGCCCATGAATTGGATGTTGATGCAATTGAGCAAAAGATAATAAATCCATATGTGGCTCAAATTTATGCAGATTATAAATATGATGCTATTAAAATAACAAGAAAATTAAAAGAAGATAATGAAATCTTAAAATTTGGAAGTTTACAGTTTAGGTGTATTCACATCCCTGGGCATACTCCTGGATCAGTCGCCTATCTCTTAGAATTAGGAGGAAAGCGGATTCTCTTTGCTGGAGATCTTCCAGGTATAGCTATAAATTTTCAAGGAGGAAATCTAGAAGCTTATATTAAATCAATGCAAAAATTACTGAACTTAGATATTGACATATTGTGTGAAGGTCATGAAGATCTAATATTGCCAGCAGAAAAGGTGCAGAAGTACATTAAAGGGTA
>JBHLNY010000375.1:0-2940 GCA_048941065.1 Promethearchaeota archaeon | reverse complement strand
CAGCGGGATTGGTTAGGGTCGTGTGGGTGTTACCGCACCTGCACGGCCCGTTTTGCGTCTATGGACGCAGTTTACTCGGTTTCGGGTTGATCCTCCCCGGTGGGAGCGGGTAGTTCAATCTCGCCCGCTGTCCATAACTCCAAAAGCTCGCGCACTATCTCAGAAACAGGGCGACCCAGTTCGGCGGCTTTTACTCTCACCGCCTTGTGTAGCTTCTCTGGCGCTCTAACTGTGATTCTACGCTCCCTCGCCATTTCTCGTTACTCCTTTGTGTAACGCGGTACACATATATTATACCCTATCCCGTCCAACCTGTCAAGGGCCTCCGGGCCGTGCTGGTACTATTCGGTTGTCAAAGTGCGGACACCCCCACCATTCCGGTGCTTCCGGCTCGACCCTCGGAGGCCACGGAACCACCGGGGGGTATGTCAGAACATCTGTTCTGGATAGCCTATCCGGGTCTCGGTGGCTCCGGTGGCTCCGGGCCGGAAGCACCGGGCGGCTCAGCAAGGCACAGGCCAGCCGGCCGAGCGCAATTCGCGCTCCAGCCGCTCGGCCTCGGCCTTGTCGCGCCGGGCTTGCACTTCCCACCAGGCCCGCTCATCAGGGTCGCCTTCCGCTTTCGCCATTTGCTCAGCTTCCATCTGGCACGCTCGGTGCCGGTACATCGCCATGAGCATGTCCATGTACTGGCGGTTCAGGGCTTCGAGTTTCGGGGACGGCCCTAGCGGCCGGGCTGCTTGGTGGTCGCCGCTCGCCGCTGCCGCGTCGCGCCGGTCCTGCCGTGCTTGCACCTGCGCGGCCAGGGCTTCCAGGCGTCGTTTCAGGTTCATTCTGCCACCCTGTGCAGTTGCTTTTCCAACTCGGTCACACGCTCGGCCAGATCCAGGGCTTCGCGCAATTTTGGTCCGGCATCTAGGATCGCCCGCGCCGCCGATACCCGTGCGCTCGGCGTCGCATCCGGGTCCTGATGCACAGCCTCTAACGTTTCCAGGGCCGCCGTCATTGCGTTGACGACGCGCCGCGTCGCCTGGTCCATCGCATTGTCTAGAGCCTCGGTCAGGGCACGCTTGACACGAGAATCAGCTAGATAGCGCAGTCCAGTGCGTTCGCACACACCGGCCGTCTGCGCTGCTTCCGCTACTGTCCGCGCTGTCAGCAAGGCCGTGATAAACTTCCGCTGCCGGGTGGTAAGGTCGTCTTTTGCCATGTTCTGTCACCTACCTGCACGTTTACCTCTTTCCAACTCTAGCCGGTGCAACCGCCGTTCTCTGGCGTGTTGCCGTCGTTGCCGCTCACCAGCGCCAGCCGTGCCCAACTCGCGGGCTACGGCGTCCAGCCGGACCATGTCGATGTCATGCACGGCCCGCCACAGCCCACTACCCACGAGCTCGGCCAGGCCCAACGTGAACAGATCACCCAGCCTGTAACGCACCGTCCGCACACACCGGCCTGTCAACTCGGCCAACCGTGCCACCGATACCGGCTCGCCCAGGCTCACCAGCACACCCAGCACCTCGGCCCCGGATTTGTTCAAGGCATGCCACCGAAAGGCGTCGTGGTCGAGTGCAATACTTTGACACTCTACCACCCCCCTGTGATGGAGTGTCAAAGTATTGCACTCGCTCAGGCTATCCGGTGTGCACAGCCGCCAGCAATGGGCGAGGCTGGGCGTTGACGACGTGGTGAGTTCTAACAGGCCAGCGTCAACAAGCCGCCGGTTAGCATTGACCGCCGTTTGCCACGATACCCCGGCCCGCTCTCCCAACTCCCGTGCGCTGGCGGCGTGAGGGTCCCGGCCACAGCGCTCGACGATGTCCAGGTGCCCCAAGTACACGGCTCGGTCGCTGCTCCCACCACGCCCCGGCCAAGGCCGGGATAAGGCCCAGGTGCGCAGATGTCGGGCCAGGCAGCCGGCCTCGCTATCGTGCTCGGCAATCCAGGCCCGCGTGTTGCGCCAGGTGTGGGTCAGATAACGCCGGGCGTCACGCGGATCAGCGGCGTATTTCTCGGCGAATTTGCCGGGGCCGGGATAGGTCTGGAATAGCGCCAGGGCGTCGCCCAAGTCGTATCCGGCCCGCGCCAGCGATGCGCAGATCGAGCATTCGGCATCGCTGCGGTCCACCTTGCCCCGGTCAGCCTCGTAAAAGTCGGCCAGGGCGTCCGGATCGGCGTTCAGCAGCCGCCAGGCCCAGCGAGGGATGCGGCGTGCGGGCCGTGGAGGTGGGGCCGGTTCCAGATGCACTAGATCGCCCAGGGCCAGGTCTGGCAATGTGAAGATGGATGCAGGCCGAGTAACGAAATGATACAAACCACCCGCATCGTGTTGGCTCGGCGGCGCGAGCACGTAGGTACCTTGACCGCGCACCTCCAGGCCGTTGACGGTTGCCGTTTTCACCGGCTCAGGTGTGCGCAGGTAGGCATGGCCGCCGCCGTCGTGATCGCTGCCATTCGGCGGTCGCTGGACAGTCCAGGTGTCAATACCCAGGCCGTCCAACCGGGCCAGCACCTTGGCCCAGGCCGCCGGGCTGTCGGCGTCCAGCACCACGAGATTACCGGATGCACGCCCGCCCACTATGGCAATGTTTTGGTTGTGCTCGTTGAACATGGCGGCCAGTTCTCGGTCAGTCGGCGCATCGTTGTGCCATTGTCGCCAGCGCAGGCCGCGCGGCGGCTCTTTAGAGCCATAGGGCAAGGCGAAACAGGCCAGGCCGTGGGCGCGATACTCAAACACTGCGTCCAGCACACCCACTCTGGGCCTCCCATCGGCGCAATAGCCGGATTAGTTCACAAACAATCGCCGTCCAGTCGTTGCGTTCGGCCACGGCCAGCATGGGGGCCAGGACGTCACGCGGGGTCTGTAGTTCTCGTTTCTTGTTCATTGCGTGCTATCCCTCCCGGTCCGCTCCGCACTCGCGGCGGCCTTGGCCCGGCGCTTGG
>JBHLNY010000088.1:0-11867 GCA_048941065.1 Promethearchaeota archaeon | reverse complement strand
CGAATATCTCGACAAACTCTCACACATCTCGTACATCCAATACATAATTCATAATTTCGGATAAATAATGGCTCATCTTCTATGATATTACGCCCGTGGGGCCTGTATCGTGGAGTATCTTCTCGAATTCCAATATATTCAGCTACTTTTTGTAATTCACATCGCCCTAATATAGGGCAACAACGTTCTTCCACGGGGACATTAGGTGAACATGGTTCACGACTACAGCCCTCACGTTGAGCACATATCAAGCATGCATGAGGATGTTTCGAGAGGATCTCTTTTAACTTCTCTTGGCGTAGAGCTTGAATTTCTGAAGTATCAGTCGAAATTATCATATTTTCTTCTACAATAGTACTACAGGATGTTTGTAAGCCCTCAATTCCTTCTATTTTTACAACACAGAGTTGACACCCTTGATGTCCTTGAGTTGATATTGTTGAATTTTCATTTTTAAATTTTGTATTCCCTTGGAAAATGTATTCACTTGGCTTTAAACCTACTAGAGATGGTAAATCAGGATGGGCACAGAGACTGGGAATGTATATTCCTGCATTTTGCGAAGCTTGTAAAATAGTGATTCCTTTCTTGACTTCAATTTTCGTTCCATTAACAGATATTGATATTGTATCCATAATTAATACTCTTTAGTTATAATTAATCATAAAATTAATTACTTTTTAATTAAGATACAGAGTTGAATATTGCATTATAATGCTGATGAGATTTATAAAACTAGATTTTATTCTTTGAATTCTACAATTAAAATAACCTATATATAGGATGAAATATTCCTGCAAGGAATTTTTTCCACTTGTAATTTTTTTTTATTATAGTTTAATTTTGAATTCTTTTATATTATCTGGTGGCCATGCTCGAGGTGTCTGAGAATATTTTATATATCTATGATCACATAGAGGAGCTCCATTTGAAATAGTTTGGGTCCGAGAAAGGCCATATTCAAAAATATTTGCCTCAGAAAAGTCAGATAAACAGATGAAAGGGACATATTTTTCATCACCAAGCTTTTTAAAAAACTTATGAATCCCACATTCATAGACATTAAGACCCCATTCGAAAGTTTTGCCGTCGCCTTCTACATAATCTGCTACCCAGCCATCGGGATATCTTTTTTCCTGTGATATTTCTGTTGAAACTTTTATTAAATCCAAATAGTCTTTTTCAAAAGGAGATTGGGATGGATTCTTGCCAATTTTTTCCAAATTTTTTTTTCTGAGTTCATGATTAATTTCACTGAGCTCATAATAGAATTCTCCAATGTCTCGAAATGTGAATCCTTCTTTTTCTAAAATACGAAAAATTGCTAGACACTCTGCGCTTCCAATTAGGAAATTGGTAAAGAAATTTTTTCGTCCTCCAATGTAGGGTATTTCAGGTATTAGACCTTCATATTCCTGTTTCATTAGATTAAAAATTTCATTAATTTTAGCATCATTAAACTTTGCAGCAAGAATTTTTCGCGAAAGGGATAAATCTGAATCAAATTCTTTTAATAATTTTGCTTTTCTTTTGGTATAATAATCTTGTACAACTTTCCCATTCATAATAAATTGTTCACCAATTTTAATTTGGAGAGGATTAAGACTAAATAAAATTAAGATTTCTTTTACTTTTAAAAATTACTCATCATGCTATATAAGTTTTTAAGAAATAAGTTAGCCTTTATCATTTTCTATTTGCTATCATGCATGTTCTAGAGTCTTAAGTTCTCATGCAAGGACACCAGCTACATAGTTTTTATTTCAATATAAAGTAAGATTATATAATAAATATATAACGATAGTCGGATTAAAATAGCATATAAATGAATAGAAGAATTGATAATGATATCAAGCAATATTATGCGGATAGAGCATATGAATATGATAATACATATTTAAGACCTGAACGTCAGAAAGACATTAAGAAACTTCATAAAATGCTAAAATCCTTACTAAGAAATCATATCGTGCTTGAGATCGCATGTGGAACTGGATATTGGACTAAAACTATAGCATCTGTTTCAAAATTTATCACTGCTGTTGACATAAATAGCGAAGTTCTTCATATAGCAAAAAGCCGTGTAATTCCTTCAAATAAGGTAGCTTTTATTCAAGATGATGTTTATGTATTAAAAAAAATTCACGGAAATTTTTCAGCTGGCTTTGCTGGTTTTTGGTGGTCTCATATTTCAAAATCTAAATTAAAGAAGTTTATTACATTATTTCATTCAAAACTTCAATCAAATGCTCTTATTATTTTTATTGATAATCGACGTGTGAAGAGGAGCTCTACCCCAATTAGCAAAATGGATATTCATGGAAATACTTATCAAATAAGGAAATTAGAGGATGGACGAGAATATGAAATATTGAAAAATTTTCCATCTAAGAGAGAAATTCGTGATATTGTTGGAAATGAAGTTAAAAATCTTAAAATTCAACTTTTGAAGTATTTTTGGATTGTATCATATAATATTTAACTATAAGGTCTTAAATTGACTTCTTAAAATTTAAAAAATCTTGTATTAATAGCAAATTTAATTTTAAAATTACCACAAAAAAGAGTTAAATTGGATTTTAAGAAAATCAATTTTTAAAATTTAGTTTATTAACCCCTTTAATTCAAAATGACAAATTAAGATGTATTTATGAATTACCAAGAATGAGATAATGCTCTAGGTTCACACACTTGTACACAAGGTATTTCTTTTGACTCTCCACCAGGTTTACAAGGAGCACATGAATATTTAATTTTCTTACGGTGTTCTTCAGACACAATTGCTATAATTTCCTCGCTTAGGGGATCTAACTCATTTTCTGCCATTTCGAGAACACTAGCAGGACATGCTTCTACACATTTACCACATGCACTGCACAAATCTGTATCTATAGTAATAAAATATTCTCCCGAACCATCCTTATAACCAAAATTAGCTTTCGTCATTCATTTCCTCTGATTTTTAATTAATAAAAAATAAATTTAAGCTTATTTACGTTCTTTTTCAATAAGGGCTTTAGCAAACAAAGCAGCACCAATTGCACCAGCAAGTTGAGGATCAATACTTGACTCTGGAGCTTTTAATTTTAACTCATCTTCAAGTCTCTTGACAACTCCGATATTTTTAGCGATTCCACCAGTTATAGCAAACTTTTCTTCTATTCCAAGCCTTAATAATAGAGTTACCACACGGTGTGCCATAGCTGAGCAATAAGCGGCTAACACTTTCTCTTTTGGCCAACCTTTTCTAAGTAATCCGACTGCTTCCGATTTTGCGAAAACTACGCATGTACTGCTAACTGGTTCTGGTTCTTCATCGACTTGTAACGACATTTTACCTACATCATTAATATGCACTTGAAGTAAATCTGCAAATACTTCCATTCCTCTACCTGTTCCTGCAGCACATTTGTCATTCATAAGAAATGCGGTAACTTTCCCGCGGCTATCACACCTTATCGCTTTACAATCTTGACCGCCCATATCTAATACTGTCCTTATCTCAGGGCCGTAAATAAAGTTAGCTCCTCTGGCATGACATGCAATTTCTGTAATTGCTCTTTTAGCAAATGGAACGTTAACACGACCATATCCTGTTCCAACAACATATTGAATCTTATCTAATGTTAAACCAGTGCCTTCAAGTGCCCAATCCATTGCATTATTAGCACTATCTGGACTATTACTACCAGTACGCATACTTGAATAACAGTAAATTTCACCATCTATCATTATAACAGCTTGAGTGCTAACTGAACCAACATCCACTCCTGCTGAAATGATATCACCATTTTCCCATTTTATATCCGGGTTGGTGTAACGAGATTCAGTCCATCTCCAATATTCCTTTTCTGATTCTACTTTTGACATTATTTTAACCTCCTATTTTATCTTGAGCAATAAGTGCTGCTCCTAATGCGCTAATATATTCTGGGGCTAATGAATCTTTTGGCACTAAAAGTTCAAAGCCTAAATTCTTATTCATTGCGTCCACAAAACCAATGTTATTAGCAACACCACCTATCAATGCTACATCTTGTTCAATACCTATTTGACGTACCATACTTGTATTTCTATCCGCAATAGCATCGTGTACTGCTCGAATTATATCTTCCTTAGAAGTTTTTTGGTGAATCAATGAAACAACTTCAGATTCAGCAAAAATAGTGCATTGAGCATTCATAGGTATTTGTTTTGTTGATTTTAAAGAAAGTTCTCCCATAATTTCGATATCTACTTCTAATGCTCTTGACATAGCTTCAATAAACGCACCAGCTCCAGCAGCACATTTCTCATTTATTCCAAAATCCTTTACTTTTCCCTGATCATCAATTTTTACAACCAATCCTTCTTCTGCTCCGATATCAATAATAGTACGCGCTGTAGGGAAAAGAAAAAATGTGCCACGACCGTCACAAGTTATAGTTGTAACGTTATCATTTGCAAAAGATATTGCTTCCATTCCAGCTCCAGTTGCGGTAATATGTTTAATATCTTCACGTTTAATTCCTGCTTTTTCAAGGGCAATTTTTAATGCTTGCTCTGCTGATTCTTCTTGATCAAATCCGCTTAATACCGAAGCTGTTGACAAAACTCTATTTTCTTCCAAAAGAACAATTTTAGTATTTTTAGATCCGCAATCTATTCCGACTGTTATCATATTAAACCATTTTTGGTTTTAAATTATTCTTATTATTATCTTTTTTCCTTTTAATATTCATTAATTTATCATAAATTTATTTTTTCTATTCCAAGAGATTCCATAAAAGCGTCTACACGTTTCATAGTTCGCTCTAGATCGAATTCTCTCTCATCTCCCATGTTACCTTCAAAGGGCATGGTTGGTATCCCTGCTTTTTGGATTGCCAGGCGATTTTCCGCAATTCCGAGACTTAAACCCTCACAACCTCTATTAAAATGCAGAAAAACTCCATCCAGTTTCCATTCTCTAGCAATTCTAATCATCATATCCGATTTGAGTTGTGGATGATAAAAATGCTGCCATTCTGGCTTACTTAAGTTCCAATCAGCAAGAGCTCGTAGAGCTTCATCTCTATTAGTTATCTCAATCTCTGGAATAGATTTAGGACCCCATGTTCCATCTTCCTTTACTTCCCATAATCCTATAAGACCAAAGGTATAAAGACTTCCAATAGAGACACAGCCATATTGCTCCAAATAGCGAAATATTCTTAAAAATGCCCAAGGAGGTTGAGTATCTGTCATAATTCGACACTTTTCATTTCCTACAGCAGCTATACCTCGTGCAACACGATCTTTTACCTCGGGATATAATTCTTTTTCATAAAAATCTGCTGTCCATTGAGCCGATTTTCTTAAAGTACCCAAAACATATAGTGAATACATTGATTTCTCATCTAATGGAGCAGGAATTGCTTTATTAAGTTCACAAATTGCTGCCCAATAATGACAAGAACGAAACTCATTTTGAACTGCTCTGATTAATAACTCATCATCATAATCTCTTCCAGTAATTTTTTCAAGCCACTTTATTCCATCATGCATTTGACTTACAATATAATTAATTTTATGTTCTGTTCGTTCTTCATATGGTCCTACTGATACATCAATACTAAACATAGGAATTCCACCTTCAAGATCACTTGCTACCTGATACCATTTAGCATGGGAACAACATATATGATCTTGCCATATGAAATCTGGTTTTGGGAATACTTCAGAAAATTGGGGCCAAGCATATTTATTTATGAGAATGGAACCCCAATAATTTCTCATATAGGAACAGAGATCTCGTGCAAATCCCTTAGCTTCAGCTGCTTCATGACATTCTAAAGCAAATTTATCATTAAATGCCACAGTTGCTCCATAGGGTTCTCCAGTCAAAGAATAAACATCATCTCCTAATCCTGCAGGAATAGCATCAAAAGACCAAGCTCCTCCTACCCACCGAAGGCCTCCTTTTTCATGAGCTTCAGCAAAATCTTTATAATAATTCTCTCTAAGAGTTTTAGCCTTATTCCAACACTTTAATTGTTCAGTTGGATATTTTGTTTCTAACATTTTAAATCCTCTCTTTTCTAAAAAAGATCCTCCTCTCTTATAATTTCAAGAAACGCCTCAACACGAGTTTTGAATTGACCAATTGGTACGGTAACATCGAATTCAAGAAACAATGTCTGAATATTAAGATCATTCTCTAAAGCTTGTTTAATTGCAACGGTATCTAATTCATGTGGATCGCAAAATTTCATTTGCATTATAATAGCTCCTTGTACATGATATTCTTTAGCCAATTGCAGAATACTATCAAGTCTTGTACGTTGAGGCCAATCCTTACTTGGGCATGGTGTACGTTTTATATACCTTTCTGCTATCGAAACTAAAGGATCTCCATTTGTATTTACTTCTGTATTAAAATATCGAGTACCAGTGCAATGTTCATCAATAACGAATCTTGCACCTAAGTCTTCAACCATTGCGACAAATTCAGTGTCGTCGTCTTCAGATCCTAATATCATTAATCGTTCACCTGGCTCATCTAAGGTTCTTGAAGGAAGTTTTTGTAGAAGTTCTTCTAGTGCTTTATTATGTTCCCGCTTATCAGTCATTTGCGAAGATACCACCATAAGCATTGCTTCAAGACCTGTTAATGGTGGATTCGGATTTTTTCTTAATTCATATACCTGTTGTAAAAGTTGTCTATTTTTATTCATTATCTCAATTCCTCTCTTAATATCATCATCTGTAATTTGTTTTCCAGTCCATTCTTCAACAGCTTTCTTGAATGATTTTAGTTCTTCTGTCAAATAGGGAACAGCATGAGGGCTTTGGACATGCATTGGATGTGGTAAATAATATTTAAAATCCACAGGAATATGAAGATCCCAACTCGTAAAAGCTTGTCTAATATGGAGACAACTTTGAGCAATCGTAATTCCGTCAAGATAATCATATCTACCTTTTAAACCCTGAGCTAAACAATCACGGCAGAAAGGACAAAACATCGCAAATATATGTGGTTCAGAAACATCTTGTGGCTCATGACTTCCTAATATCCTTACTGGTAAAATATCTGCAGCATAGAGAATTTCTTCAGGAACATATGTACAAAAATATCCTATTACTTTTCCACCAGTACGTTCTTTCCACTTTTTCGCATACTCATGACGATTTTCATACCAATCTTTAAATTGTTCAAACACACTTATTGCCTCCATTTATACTGATCCTATACTAACTATCATATCAGACCAAATATCCCCTTGATCTGTTCTACTTTTGAAAGTAAAAATTGTATTAAAAATTTTATTAAACCTCTATTTTTGACATAACATTATTATCCTAATTCCTTCTCCCCGACGCATAACATCAAAAGCTTCATTAATTTCTGAAAGTGGAAATTTGTGGGTAATTAATGGTTTAAGCTGAAGTGAACCATTCTTAACTAAGTTGATAATATGAGGATAATCAACAGGACGACAACCAAGGCTTCCCATAATTTCCATTTCTCGAAACATTACACGACCAATGTCGAATCCATCCCAACGTTTGGGTGAATATCCCACAGCAACTAGGCGTCCTCCAGTTCGTAAACAGTTAAATGCTTGTTTCATTGTTAAAGGATGTCCTATAGCTTCAAAAGCTATATCTGCACCACCTCCAGTTATTTTTCGAATAGCACCAACAATTTCTCTCTCATCTTTATCTTTTGCTAAAACTGTTTCTACTGCGCCAATTTGTTTTGCAATCTCTAGCTTTTTTGGAACAATATCAACAGCTATAGGCAAACCTCCTGCTGCTTTTATATTCTGAACCACATTTAAACCAATCCCACCACACCCTATAACCACTACCCAATCACCAGGTCTTACTTGACCCCTATTTTTTACAGCATGATATGGTGTGGAAACAGCATCCGAAATTATACAACTTTCCTCTAATGACATATCGGAAGGAAGATGAACTACATCTTTTATAGGAACCTTAATTTTCTCAGCAAATCCCCCATCAATATGATTTCCAAGCATTATCTGATTAAGGCAAATATTCTCTCTACCTGTTCTACAATTAACGCAGTACCCACAGGAGAGGACCGCAGGAATGATAACATGATCTCCTACTTTAAAATTTTTTACATCCACACTTACCTCTTTAATTCGTCCTGATATTTCATGACCTAAAATAAGAGGCGGCTGTTTAACTGTTGGTACTCCGTGTTCTAAATAACCAAAATCAGTATGACATACTCCACATGCTTCTATCTCTACAATAGCTTGACCCAACTCGCCGGAAATGCTCGGATCAGAATAATTGCTATCTACTTTTAAGGGTTCTTTAACTTTTTCAAAAACGGCTGCTTTCATCTCAATTTCCTACAATTTGTTTTATTTTAATTTTAATTTAAATATAATTCTTATTAAATTTAAGAACATTAACGGTTCTGCCAATTGGGTGATCTCTTATCTAAGAATGCTTGTAACCCTTCATTTGCATCATGTGTAGACATTAATTCTTTAAGATAAAATTCTTCAATATCATCTAATTTGGTTTCAAAATCGATTCCTAAAGCTCTTATGAATGCCTTTTTTGTATATTGTAAAACAATAGTGCTTTTTTCTTTAAAGGATTCAATAAACTTCGCAAATTCTTGATCAAATGATTCAATTGGGAAAACATAATTGGAAATTCCAAGTCTATGAGCTTCTTTTGCATCAATTATCTCACCTAACATAATAAGCTCAAAAGCTTTCTTATTCCCTATAATTTGAGGAAAGGCTAATACAGCGATAGGTGGAAAAACACCAACTTTTATTTCTGGTTGTCCAAATTTAGCTTTATCTGATGAAAGTACAATATCACAAAATATAGCAATCTCACAACCTCCACCAAGAGCAACGCCTCTAATACTAGCGATTGTTGGACATCTTAGTTTATTAAGTCTTCTGAAAATTCCATGAAATTCCTTAATCATCTTAGGAGCTTTATCGCCTATATGATCACCAATATCAACTCCTGCGGAGAAAGCCTTTCCATTATGATCAAATATAACTGCTTTTAAGGATTCATCTTCGAGAAAACCTTCAAGAGCGCTGTTAATTTGCTCCATCATACCTATTGTTAATATATTTAATGGACCATTGTTGAATATTATTTTTCCAAAATTATTGACTTTTTCGACTATAATTAAATCATTTGTCAACTTATATCATCCAATTTGGCTATTATTTTTCTTTTAAATTATTTCTATTTAAATTTTTTATAGAAAAGAATTTTTCTATTTAAGTTTAGCTCCACAATTACCACAGAACTTGAAATCAGAAGGCATGTTTTTAGCATTGCATGAAGGGCACATTACAGAAGGGGGTCCCCATAGAAATTCAGGATGAGGACTTCCTCGTACGCCTCGATAGTTTGGAGGACGTTTTTCTACAAATGCTGACATTCCTTCAAGTGGCTCCCATGAAGCATAATGAATTGATAACCAATCTTTTGCATGTCCAATTGTTTGGTGCCATACGAGATCTTTCCAAAAATTAACTTGTTGTTTCGTATATCTCATGCATTCTGGAAATTTATCAATAAGTTTCTGGCAATACCTATCAACTTCATCATCTATTTCCTTATAGGGTACAACTGAATTGACTAAACCCCATTCCAAAGCTTTTTTTGCTGAAATGGGTTCACAAAGATATAAAATTTCTCTTGCACGGCGATCGCCAACAATAATTGGTAACCATTGAGTTGCTCCTCCACATGCTACGGAACCTACTCTAGTTCCCACCTGTCTGATAGTAGCATGGTCTGCAGCTACTGCTAAATCGCAAGCCATTTGCCATTCATTTCCTCCACCTGCAACAATACCATTGATTCTCGCAATAGTAGGCTTACCAATATTACGGAATACGTCGTGAGCTTCTTGGAAAATGCACATCCATTTCCAATATTCAGCAGGTTGGACTGTGAATCTTTCTCTATACTCTTTAACATCTCCTCCAGTACAAAAAGCCTTATCACCTGCTCCAGTTAAGATAATAACTGCAACTTTGTTATCCCACGCAGCATCATGAAATGCTTCAATCATTTCCATTAAAGTAAGGGTTGAATAAGCATTATATACTTCTGGACGATTAATTGTGACAGTTGCTTTCCAATCTTTCTTTTCATAAATTATTTCTTTAAAATCGAATTCTTTTGGATCTTTAGGCGTGAAGTTTGGTTCTTTTGTATAAGTCATAACAATCCCATCAATACTTGATTTTTTTGATTTCTATTATTTTTTTATTATTTTTAGATAATTTTACAAATTCATTTAAAATTTTTTAATAAAATAGGTATAGTGGGAATAAAATACCACTAAAAATGTAATTTGGATGTAATATAAAAAAGAGTAATATTTAAACTGAACATTATCATAATATCTAATGTAGATTCGAGAAAGAAAATAGAAATGGAACTGAATAACAGTGGTGTCAGATAAAAAAAAAAGTAAAGAAAAAAAAGTTCTAGATATTCCACCTAGAGGAAAAGACTGGGAAAAAGGATTTACAATTGAAGAAAATAGAGTAGCTGAGTATATAGAATTGTATGAATCAATAGGGTATGAAGTACGTGTTGAACCTGCTACTCCTGATGAGATGGAAGGATGTCAAGAATGCTTTAAAGCTGATTTTGATAATTTACGAACTATATTTATAAAGCGAAAAAAAAATAAAGATAGTGAAATGGATTTAGATGAATTAAAGTAATTTAATCCAAATTAAACCTGAGTTTTTTGAAAGTGAGAGATACTTCATGAAACTTTATCTTAGAAAATTAAAATATCAAATTACCAATATGTAGGATCTTATACGTCCGCACATCCACCACCCCCAAAAAAAAGAGGTATTCCAATCATACTGATTATGAATGACAAGAGAAACTCGAGAATGAGTATTTTTCGATATTTACCATTTAAACGTAAATACGAGAGCAATAAAATAAACATTAAAACCAAAGTGATAAAAATAGTAAAAATTCCTCTATTGTTAAAGGCATAATAATTGTCTTGTGAATTATATGTAAGATCACAAAAACCGATTTCAAAACGATACTTCATTGTCCATTCACGAATCGCTTTAAATATTACAGTACCAAGAATTATACCAAATCCTATGGAAACTGAAAGCAAAATGAATTCATGTATATAAGAATTTGATCTACTAACCAATAAAGACAACTATATTTTTGATTAATTAAATAACGAATTTTGAAGATAATTTTTAAATATTATCTAAATTGAAAGGAATATTTTGTAAATTCTGTTTTAACTCTAATATTTTTAGTCAATATTTTTATCTATTTTTTCATTAACTTATTTTATGTCAAAACTCAAAGTTGTCAAATTTGAAGATTATAAAGAAGGAGATTCTGCTTCTCATTCAAAAACTATAACTGATGAAGATGTGGAATTATTTGCTAAAATATCGGGAGATTTTAATCCTATACATATGGATGAGGAATTTGCAAAAACTCAAATGTATGGTAAGAGAATTGTTCATGGAGCTTTCAGTTCAGCATTAATTTCAGCAGTGTTAGGAGTAAAGCTATTTGGTCCAGGAGCAATATATGCTTCCCAAGAAGTAAGGTTTAAAGCACCTGCGTTTATTGGTGACACATTGACCGCAGTAGCATCAGTAAAAAAGAAATATACCAAACAAGGAAAAAGTGGAGAATTAAAATTCCTTGATGTAGAAACTAAGGTTTTTAATCAAAATGATGAATTACTTACTGATGGTATGGCTAAAGTACTAATAATGTAATATTTAACCGATTATTGTGTCAAAATCCAAATAGAAATAACTTCTATACATTACAAATAATCTAAAAAGTATTTTTAGATAATATTT
>JBHLNY010000374.1:0-2944 GCA_048941065.1 Promethearchaeota archaeon | reverse complement strand
GTTGGAGATTTAACAAGAAAAAATACATTCGATCAAATAGAAGAATTTTGGGTTCCAGATGTTAAGCAATATTGTCCCAAGGCTCCAATTACTCTTCTTGCTAATAAAAATGATTTAGGAAAAAAAGTAAATGAAGAAGAGATTTCATCTTTAAGTGAAAGAATAAATTCTATATTAGTGTTATTAACATCAGCAAAAACTGGAGAAAATGTGGAAAAAGCCTTTAAATCCATTGCTGAGTACGCTATAAAAACTTTTCATTAATTATTTATCATTAATTTTACTTTTTTTATCTTGGATTAATAAATTTGAAAATTCATATTATAGAATTATATATTAATAAAGAATTAGAAAATAATTTCTAAAATATCTTAAGAAAAATAGATTATTCCATTATTAATTCTTTTCTTATTCTTCTTTATTTGTGAATTTAATGAAGTTATTTCTTGGTTCGTATAGAGTACCTTCTTTAATAAGTTCCTCTAAAGCATTTTCTATAAACTTCTTATCTAAATTTTCCTCTAATTCTAGTATTTGAATTACATTGTCTCTTTCAAGTGCTTTCCAATTGTTTTCTTCGGAAATTTCTTTAAGTCGGTTCATTAACGTTTCCAATCTATTGAGGTTACTTCGTGATTGTCCAACAAAAATTCTATCCATATCAATCTTTCCAGTAGTTTCGTCGTAACCTGTGTCTTTTAGATATCTTTTAAATAATTTAATAATATCTTCAACATCTTCTTTAAGTACTTTAACTCTTAAAGCCATTTTAGCATAAGCTTCACATAATCTAACTAAAGCATCAAGATTTCTTGCTAAGATTGAAATTATCGCATCTTCACTATCATATTGAGCACGTAATTCTAAATAAAACTCCTTTATTCTTTCTTTAGCTTCTTCAGTTAAAACAGGGTTACAAGCCCTTTTAGCATGTTTAATATATTTCTTTAGAAGATCTGCAGAGATTGGTGCTATAGCTTTATTTTCTCCTTCAAAAGAGTCTTCGGCTCCTATCATAGAATTTTTTAATATAAATTCAGCCATTTGGGCATCCTCAGCAGGATCCGGTCTATCAATAACGACAAAAATTAAATCAAAACGGGATAGAAGAGAAGGCGGTAAACGAATATTTTGAGTAGGAGTTTTGTATCTATCATATCTACCAGAATAAGGATTTGCTGCAGCAATGATAGCCGTTTGGGCTTTTAGTGTGGCAACAATTCCCGCTTTTGCTATACTTACTGTTTGTTGTTCCATTGCCTCATGTAATGCTGATCTATCTGCTGTGTCCATTTTATCAAATTCATCAATAGCAGCAATTCCACCATTAGCTAAAACAACAGCTCCAGCTTCTAAATTCATTTGGCCTGTATCAGAATCTTTGATTACAGCTGCAGTTAAACCAACCGCAGTCGATCCTTTTCCAGAAGTATATAATCCTCGTGGAGATACCTCTATAACACTTTTTAGGATTTCTGATTTTCCTGTTCCTGGGTCTCCAACAAATAAAATATGAATATCCCCTCTTTTATATCCTCCTCCAGGTCTTTTTCTCCTAGTTCCTCCAAATAAACTTAAAGCAGAAGCCAATTTAAGATCATCTCTTCCATAAATAGTGGGACAGATTGACCTAGCAATTTTTTTCTGTATCATTGGTTCTTTTGACAAATCCTCAATTTGCTTTTTATCTTCTTTAGAAAGTTCAACTATTTCTTCACTTTTATCTTCAGGATCTATATAATTGATACTAATAAAAGTCTTGAATAAAGTTGAATTAACACTTTTAGTTGATTGAGCTAAAACTGATTTAAAAATTCCCATGACTTTAACTCTATCCCCTGGTTTAACTGTATCTACTAAATTATATGTCAAAATACATTGAACTGATCTTGGAATTCTTCCAGGAGGTAAATCTTCAGGAATTTCTTGAATCATAATACTTTGCCAGTCAATGAATTCAGATTTCTTAGAAATAAGGCGGAAATCTGATTGCGCCTTAGCTTTACACCGTTTATTTATGCAAAACTTAGGCCATTTAATTCTAGAGGTTAACTGAATAACCTCAAATTGAGCTCCACATATCGTACATTCAAAATTTGCTTTTATAAGTTTTGGTCTAATTGCCGAACTTCTTACTAAAATACCTTTAGACCAAATAAGGTTATCTATATTTTTTGCTCTTAATCCTCTTAAAGGAATGGATAATGGACTTTTATGATCTTTAGTTGTAATTCTTACAAAATAGTCTTCACTAATTAATTTTGCTCCTTGAAATTTTAAAACATTTTTAAAAGCGTCATTCGCATCTTCTAATAAAGCTTCTGGATCCTTTTTCAATAAATTAGCTATTTGAGGATCAAATGCTAATATATCCTCATATAATATAATTAAAGTATCCCCACCTTTGGAAAATATTTCATTAATTTGCTCTAGATATTTATAAATCCCTGGTTTTTCTTGAAATAAACGATAAAAATCTTCAAATTTTTGGATCTTATTTATAGGTACTGAGGGGCTAGAAAGAGGAGTTGTCGTATTAGATCACTTCAAGTTTAATTTTTTCGAATATTTAATTTATTTTTTTATGATATTTTAATTCTGATATTAAGGGATAGGTTATTAAGCTGTCAATAAATCAAATAAATTCAAAAATCTCAGGAGAGGGAAGAATTAGTAAAAACTTATTATTATATCTATTCAGAAATACAATTTATTAGATCTCTTTTAATTGATTTAATGTCTTGCATATGATTGGATCTTGAGTCATTTCACATCTTGCTTTCAGTAAAGGAATGACTCTTTTTCTAATATTTTTATCTCCATATTTGACAGTTCGACCTAAAATTAGAGCTATAGACTGCTGAGTTTCTAAGGATCTTTCAGCACTAAGATTTTGTAAGAGTTTTGATAAGATTTTATTAATTCCTACATCTCGAATTATATC
>JBHLNY010000087.1:0-11898 GCA_048941065.1 Promethearchaeota archaeon | reverse complement strand
AATAATTATCCTAATGAGAAATTACTTTCGGAACTAGTTTATACTTTAAATAATATTGAGAAGAAACATCCAGAACTGTTTTAAGTTAATGCAGATTCCTAATGAATTTTAGATAACATCTTATGTTAAACTTTTTTTAGTATTCTTAATTTTTTTAGTGGAGTAAACTTAAATAGAACTTCTGATTAAATTCATCTTAGATTTTTACTTTTTATGATTATAAATTTTACACACAAATTAATTTATATTAAAATTATTAATACAAGTATCTGGATGTTTTTTTCCTTTATATACTTCTTAATTTTTTATTTTTTTGGGAAAAAATTTAATTTAATTAGAAATATTTAAAAAAAGTTAAAGCTATAAATATATGATTCGGTAATTTTTAAATTAGGATTAAATTCTTTTTAGGGAGATAAATTTATGCAACTTAATAAAATTACATTCGAGAAACAAATCAATAAAGCTACAGAGTATTTAGATGAGAAAAAGAATGTTAAAGCTGAGAAATTTCTTAAGAAAATTATTGCAAAATCTCCTTATAATGAGGAAGCTATGCTTCTTCTTGGTATTGCAAACCGCCGTTTAGGATTTTTAAAAAAAGCCATTGATTGTTTCAAGAAAACGACGGAACTTAATAGATCTATGGAAGAAGCATGGGGATTGCTTACAATTACTTACATTGATCATGGCAATTTAAATCTCGCAAAAAGGACAATTGAGAGAGCAAGAGAGCTGAATCCAAATAATACAACAATACTATATTTACAACAGAATTTAATTCAAACTTATGTTAAATATGGTCCGTTTTTTGATATCAATCAAAAATGAATATTATCTAGAACATTGTAGGTGAAAATGCTTTCAAATAAATTGGCCCTTAAGCAAGTTGTAACCATAGATGATTTTTTAGGACTTTTTGATAGAAATTTTATTTCTAATCATCAAGAAATATTAAATCTTGATTTTCCATTAAATTTAGAAAGGCAAACTCAACGAATTTGCCCAATTATCCACTTAGCACAAGTAAAAGATGCTAAAGTTATAACAGAAATATTTAAAGATGTATATAAAGGAACTTATCCCTATAAACAGATGGAAAGTGTTAAAGAAGTAAAAAAAATGATATTAGATTCAAGATATCATTGGTTTATATTTAAAATAAACTCAGATGAAATAGTTGGGTGTTTTGCGACCTATTTGGAATTTGAAAAAAAAAGAGGGCTTCTCTTTGGATTCGCAATAAAAAGTGCTTATCATAAAATTATTGATATCTTTAAAGCATTTATTGGTTGCATATTATATAATTGGAAAACATATAAAAACAAAATATTTGTATGGTATGCGGAAGTCCGTACAAATGATAAAATACCTCCACTTATAACTTCTCGTTGCGGTTTAAAACCAATCGCCTTTTTACCGAATAAAGATATCTTTCTTAATCAAATAGAATCAGATTTTTTGCATATTATTTATGATGAGAAAGCTCTACTAGAATATCGATATAATAAAAAGCCACGTATAATTCGCCAAGTTTTAGATTGTTATATGTATTCTAATGAACGATTTCACCTTGGAAATCCAAAAGTAGAAAATCCAAGTAATAATTTAAATAAGACTAGAGTAGGTAAATTAAAAGTAAAAATAATTAAAAAAACTGAAAAAGATAAATTTGGTAATGAGATTATTACTCTATTATTACCAGATTCTAGCTCATTCCTCAAATTTTTATATAATCCATTAATTCAAAGTATTGAAAAAACTACTTATAAAATTGAAAAAATCGAGGAATTAATAATTTTTCTTCAAGAAATAAAGAAAATTATTAGAAAATTAAACATTCGTTATTTTGAATGTTTTGTATCTGCTTATAACCCCCTACATCAAAAAATTTTCTTTAATGCTGGAATTGTACCAAGAGGTTATGTATTCAGCTGGGAATATAATGTTAAAAAGAAATATTTTGAAGACCGTATTGTTTTTAATTATTTTGAAGGTGACATCGACAAAAGTTTAAAATTGATACCAGAAACAGCAACACTGCTAGAAATTTTAAAATAATTTGAATCTAAATTTTAAATTGGGAGAACTTTTTTTACTCTTATTAAGCAAAATTTAAGAAATAATATTATTTAAGTAGATTAAGTTAAGATGTTATTTTATTTATTATAATGTGGATATTATGTCTAATGGAAATCTTAAAAGTAAACTCTCTATAAAAATTCTTGAAGATTCAAATGAAATATTAAAATATCTTCAATTAGGTATTAATATCCCCATTTGGCCTGAATTTAATAAATATATTAAAAGTGATCTTGAATATTTTAAAGCAAAATCTATAATACTTCAGGAAGATGGAAACCCAATAGGAAATGTTTTAATTTTTAGCGATGAGGAATCTATACTTTATTTTGGCTATTTTGGTGTTAATAATCATAATGATAATAAAATTTCTTTTCTGATCGATAGAATCCTTGATTATGCTAAAGATAACAATTATAAATTGATTAGGGGTCCTATTAACATTCCTGTAATAATTTTTGGATGGGGCTTTATGAAAGAAGGAAGCTTTGAAAGTTTGTTCAGTACTAAACCTGTTAACCTCCCAATTTATCAACATAAATTTCAGGAGATTGGATTCTATATATTACATGAAGATAAAACCCTTGCTAGATCCCAACTTATAAGATTTAATCCTCGGAAATTAAAGCAATATGATTTTAGTGACTATGAATATTTCTATCCTAAAGACATAGACGAATTATTTAAATATAAATCTGATTTATTAAGAATTCACTCAGAAAACCTACCTCCAACCTCTCGAATTACACCAAATATAGCTGGAGTTATCGATAATTATTTTGAATATATATTTAATTTTGGTTATAATTTTATGATTTTTTTTGTTAAATATAAACCTGAAAATAAAATAGTTGCTTGTGGAACATGTTTACCAAACCCATTTCGAAAAGATGCTAAAGGAAATTATGACTCTTGCATCATTTACTCTTCTGTTGTTGAGTCTGAACATCGCCGAAAAGGACTTGGAATGTTAATGTATGGAGAAACTGCCCATCAAATGTGGAAAAAAAAGATCAAATATATTTGTGGACCAATTCCAGCTGATAATATAAATACTATTGCCTATGCTAAAAGACTTGGTGGTATGCATAGCAGGACTCATTTAATTTTAGAATATACAATATAACTAGAAATATGTTTTAAATTAAAATAAGAATTACATTTCAAAATAAATTTCTTGAATAATAATTAATATAATCTTCGAATATATAAAAAATGAAAGTGAAACTCTATTGTATGAAACTAAAAAGCTAAAAGAGTGGTCAGAACCATATTGGAATCATATTAAAAGGAACATAGGTCTTATCAAAATTAAAGAACAAGAACACTTACGTAACACTCCAATTGTTATTTTTGGAGTAGGAGGGTTAGGTGGGTCGATAGTTGATCAACTAGTCAGATCTGGATGCGAAAAGATTGTAATATGTGACAATAGTCGATTTAAAGAATCTAATCTAAATCGCCAGCTTTGTAATAGGGATGATATTGGAAAATTAAAAGTAGATGTTATTGAACACTTAATGAAAAAAGTAAATCCAAAAATACAGGTTAAAAAATATTATAAGATTTCAGAAAAAAACATTTCTGATATTTTAGAAAGTGTGAAAGTTTCTGTATTAACATTAGATGATCCAATTACATCAATTATTATTTCAAGAGAATGTGCTAAAAAAAACATTCCTATGTTGGAATCTTGGGGTATTCCTTATCTTTGGGCATGGTGGTTTACATCAAATAGTATAAATTATGAAGCATGCTATGGCTTAAATACTCAAAACATGAAAATAGAAGATATTAGAAAATCACGAGAAACTATTATAAATATCAGAAAGTTGTTTCTAATGAAGCTATTGATGTTTCCTGGTATAAAAGAAACATATAATCGAGAAGAGGGGGCTATTGAAGAAATAGTTTCAGGAAAAGTTAGATCAATATCTCTAGCACCAATTATTAGAATAACATCTGCTTACCTCACTTTTGAGATTTTTTATTCTGGGATTCTAAAAATTAAGAAAATGATATTAGCACCTAACGTAATTGGATATGATTATCTTAGGATGAAAGAAATAAAATTTAATTTTAGCAAAATAAGTTAATATAAATCATTTAATAAGGCAAATATATTCTATAATTAATAATTCAAAATAAATTAGTAGAAAGCCTATTATTTATATTGTTAAAATAACAATAATATTATTATAATACTGTCTCTTTTTTTGTACTTAATTTAAATTTAAACTGAAGCTTGAAGAAAAGTTGCTATTAGAAGAATCTGACTGGTCTCGATATATTGGGATATTCATAATCGGATCATTTATAACAGTGTTTTTTTATTTTTTAGCATTGAAAGTAATAAAAAGAAATTTTAATCGACTTACATTAACTCTGGGAACTTTTTATATATTACCAGGAACAGGTTTTTTCTTAAATTTTATTTTCTTGTTAATAAGCTCAACTCCACAAGGATTAATTATATATTATACTGCTGTATTCTTAATTTTATTTGGAGAAATTTTTCTAGTTCTTTTTTTGATAAATATCTTAAAAATTGATTCAAGATTAACATTAAATAAGCAAGTGTTAATAACTATAATGTACGCTATTTTATGCGTTTTATTAATTTTATTTCCAGGAGGGATAACTATCAACGAAAAAACAGATTGGATTCCTGTATTTAGTTGGAGTTTTCTTATCGTATTATATATATTTTTTACATGTTCAATTTTTATTCCAACTTTAATTCTATCTATAAAATTATCCAAAAGATTTGAGGATAAAATATTAAAGAGCAGATTAAGACTCTTTTTTATTGGTATAATTCTTATGAATCTTGTTTTATATGGATTAATCTTGTATAATACATGGATTGATTCTTTTTATAGAGAATTATATTTATATCTCTCTTTTTTAGTTATACCAGCAGGTATTTTGATATATTATGGACTCGTTCATCAATTATAAAATCTGTTATTTCCATTAATCTTTACTCCAGACTCAAATTAATTTAAGTTAATACTACTAAAATTAGTAAATTTCTACTTGAATAACTGGACTCCAATTTTTTTATTAAGAAGTATAAGCATGATTATATCAAATAAAGTAAAAATGTAAATATTAAATATTTCTCTGTGATAAGTCTATACATAGAAATTTGGTGGTAAAAATAAGCGACGAATTAACAGAAGAAAATTTTGAAGAAGTTGAAGAGGTAAAACAATATTTAAAAAGAATTTATTCTGTCTTGCCAAAAAAGATTCAAATAAAATTAGAAACCTTAAATGTATCTTATAAGAAGAAGAAGTTTATAGTTAAAGAACTGGCTTTTTTATCTGAAAAAAAACAAATCAGATATTTAGAAGAATTGTATAGAATTTATAATTAAAGCTAAAAATTATATCTGATATTAACCCCAACTCAGTTTTCTTATAAAATCAATAAATATAAGAAATAACCAATACTGAGAATTTGGTTATTAAATATCGATAACAAATTTTTTTAATAAAAGTACTTTTCACTTCTTAAGGTTGTTAAATAAAATTGTTTGATCAAACACGTTAAAAAAGTAAAGCTCAGACTTTTTTACAAAATTGCAAATTAATTTTACAATTATTTAAGTGGTCTGAATAAAACATGAGTGAAAATGTAGAAAAATATATTAAAAGAAAAGTATATAAATCTACGAGTTCTAGAATTGCTCAAAAATTTGTTGATGCAGGATTAGAGAAGATTAGAGCATGTATTAATTGTGGAACTTGTACTGGAGGATGTCCTTCGGGAAGGCGCACGGCTTATAGAACTCGTTCTGCAATTCGTCGCGCATTAACCGGAGACGAATCAGTTTTACAAGATATTGATATATGGTTATGTTCAACTTGTTATTATTGCTATGAGCGCTGTCCTAGAAATATTCCTGTTACAGATATGATTATCAAACTTAGAAACATTGCAGTTGAAGAAGGTTATATTTTAGATTCTCATTTTGGATTAGCTAACAATATCTTTTATACTACAGGGCATGGTGTTCCTGCAACTGGCGAAAGCAATAAAAGGTGGAGGGATTTAAGAGAGTCTTATGGGTTGCCACCCTTACCACCAACTGTTCATTCCTATCCTGAAGCTGTAAAAGAGTGCCAAGAATTGATGAATATTGTTGGATTTAGAGAATTAATGGATAATGCCGCTAAATTGAAAGAAGAGAGAGCTAAAGCAGAGAAAAAAGATAAGGAGGAGTAAATATGAATGAAGATTATAAATGGCATTATGGTCTTTTTTTAGGATGTGTAATACCTAACCGTTATCCTATGATTGAAGCCTCAATTAGAAGTGTTTTTGACCACCTAGGAGCCGAAATTTTGGATTTACCTGGTGCATCTTGTTGTCCTGCTCCCGGTGTTTTTAGAGCGTTCCATATTCCAACTTGGCTTGTAATTGCTGCAAGAAATATATCTATTGCAGAAGAAATTGGTGTAAATCCCATTACAGGTTGCAATGGTTGTTATGGTACTCTTAGGGACGCTTGGTACGAACTTGAGCATGAATACGAATTAAAAAAGGAAGTTAATGGGTACCTTGCTAAAATTGGTCGTACTTATAAAGGTAATCTCGAACCAAAACATGTTGTTCAAGCTTTATATCTCGATATGGGATTAGATCATTTAAAAGACCATATTAAGTTTAAATTTTCAGATTTAAAGATAGCAGTACATTATGGCTGTCATATTGTAAAACCTAGTGATAAAAGACCATGGAAAGGTGAATATGAAGCTCCAAGATTTCTTGATGAAATTGTTGAACTAACAGGAGCTAAGAGTATAGATTATAAAGATAAATATATGTGTTGTGGAGCTGGTGGAGCAGTAAGAACCGCAGTTAAAGAAGTTGCGGCTGATTTCACAAGAGAAAAGTTAACTAATATGAGAGATGCGGGAGTCGATATTATCATTAATTGTTGTCCATTTTGTCATCTTCAATTAGATCTTGGACAGGTTGAAGTAAATAATATCTATGCAGATATTATAGGAGAACCATTTAACATCCCTGTAATCTATATCACTCAACTCCTAGGAGTTGCATTTGGAATAGATCCTAATTTATTAGGATTAATTAAAAATCATGAACTACAAGGTGTTTCTCCTTTTATTTCTATAGATCCATTTCTAAATATTGTAAAAGAACAATTATAAAAGGTAGGAGAATTAAATGACTCAAATTAAAAATGAAATTAAAGTTACGGGAAATGAAAGACCAAAAATTGGAGTGTATATATGCCATTGTGGTGTAAATATTGGTGGCGTTATATCAGTTCCAGATTTAGTTGAATATGCCAAAACACTTCCTAATGTGGAAGTTGCTCGAGAATATAAATTCTTCTGCTCTGACGTAGGTCAGAAGATGATTAAAGAAGATATAGAAACGGGAGAAGTAAATAGAGTGGTAGTTGCTGCATGTTCTCCAAGAATGCATGAACCTACTTTTAGAATCACTTGTAAAGAAGCGGGTTTGAACCAATTTTTATTCGAGATGGCAAATATTAGAGAACACTCGACTTGGGTTCATATGAAAGACCCAGAAGGAGCATATGAAATCGCTAAAGACCATATCAGAATGGCTATAGCAAAGGCAAGGGAGTTAAAACCACTAGAAGTCCAGAAAGTAAAAGTAGAACCGTCTTGTTTAATCATTGGAGGTGGAGTTGCTGGAATGAATGCTGCCTTGGACCTTGCCACAGAAGGTTATAAAGTATATTTAGTTGAAAAAACTCCTACCATTGGTGGTCATATGGCTCAACTTGATAAAACATTCCCGACTATGGATTGCTCAAGTTGTATACTTACTCCTAAAATGTCTGAGGTTTCACGTGAGAAAAATATTGAACTTTTAACTTACTCTGAAGTAGTAGAGGTCTCTGGTTTTATAGGAAATTTTGAAGTCACTATTTTAAAAAAACCGCATTATGTAGATCAAGAGAAATGTACTGGTTGTGGAATATGTGTTGACTATTGCCCCGTTGTCGTTGGAAATGAATTTGATCTCGGGTTAGCTACAAGAAAAGCAATTTACATTCCATTTCCTCAAGCTGTTCCCGGACAATATACAATTGATATGGATCATTGTATTAAATGCGGAATATGTGCTAGAATAGATGTATGTGAACCTGAGGCAATTAATTATGATGATGAACCAGAATATTTGAAAATTAAAGTAGGAACAATAATAGTTGCTACAGGGTGGGATTTATATGATCCTACTGAGCTAAAACAATATGGCTATGGGAAATATCCTAACGTTATTACTGGACTTCAAATGGAACGTTTATTAAGTTCTTTTGGACCCGTTATAGGAAAACCTGTTAGACCTTCAGATGTTAAAGAACCCCATAGTATTGCTTTTCTTCAATGTGTGGGTAGTAGAAATTTTAGAGAAGGTGGTAATCAATATTGTTCTAGAGTTTGTTGTATGTATGCAACTAAACAAGCAAGACAATATAAAGAAAAACATCCTGATGCAGATATCTATATATTTTACATGGATGTTCGAGCTTTTGGTAAAGGATATGAGGAGTTTTATGAGTCTGCAGGACGAAACTACGGAATAAATTTTATGAGAGGTAGAATAGCAGAAGTAATCGAAGATGATGATCATAATATTATCATAAGAGCCGAAGATACATTACTTCAACAACCAATTGAATTAACAGTTGACTTATTTGTTTTATCTTGTGGTTTAGAACCTCGAGCAGATGCTGATATAATAACTTCTCTATTAAGAATTCAAAGATCAGCAGATGGATTTTTCTTAGAAGCCCATCCAAAATTACGACCTGTAGACACTTTAACAGAAGGTATTTTTATAGCTGGGGTAGCACAAGGTCCAAAAGATATTCCTGATGCTGTTGCTCAGGCAAAGGGAGCCGCTTCAAGTGCAGCTGCGTTAATGGCCCAAGGTGAAGTTGAGATAGAACCATTTTTTGCTGTTGTTCGCCCAGAGCGTTGTATTGGTTGTGGTATGTGCGTGGAAAATTGTGCTTATGGAGCTATTGAACTTGTTGATGATAAATGGTTTGGTACAGTAGCTAAAATTAATGAAGCTTTATGTAAAGGTTGCGGTGCTTGTTCAGGTAATTGTAGATGCTCAGCAATAGATATTATCGGTTTCACTGGTGAACAAATATTTTCAATAATAATGGGAGGTGAACTTTAATGAGTAAAGTTCAAACACAGTCAAAGCAATCAGCAAATAAAAAAGAATGGGAACCAAAAATAATTGCCTTTCTCTGTAATTGGTGTTCTTATGCTGGAGCGGATCTTGCAGGTGTAAGTCGAATTCAGTATCCTCCTAATATTAGAATAGTGAGAGTTCCCTGTTCAGGAAGAGTAAATCCTTTCTTCATTATTAAAAGTTTATTAAGGGGCTGGGATGGCGTTGTCGTCTCGGGATGTCATCCAGGGGATTGCCATTACATAAGTGGAAATTTAGTAGCGAGAAGGAGATTTGCAATTTTACAAGATTTACTAAATCTTTTCGGTGTCCACCCAGATAGAGTTTCATTCATGTGGTCTTCTGCATCTGAAGGCGATCGATTTGCTACTTTGATTAAGAAAGTAACCAATAATATAAAAAAATTAGGACCAAATAAAAAATTTGAAACAACATGGTGATTTTATGGTTATTGAAAGTGAAAATAAAAATATTGAGCAATCAATAAGAGATCTAGCTAGAAAGTTACTTGAAGAAAAGCAAGTCGATGTCATTATTGGATATTCAAAAGGTACTGTTTCTTTAAGTTCAACGCCAATTGTAATAGATAAAGTCGAAGATGTAGATAAATTAATTTGGAATAATTTATGCTATATAAATTTGGCAAAATATTTAGTTCCTCGAATACCGACACTTATGAATGAAGAGGGTAAAAAATTAAAAGTCGGTATCGTATCAAAAGGTTGTGTTGGTAGGGCTTTAATTCATTTATCGGTAGAGCATCAAATTGATCTTGATAACATAAAAATAATTGGGATTCCCTGTAATGGAATTATAAATAGGAAAAAAATTGAAGACGAAATTGGAGAAAGAGAAATCTTTGATATCTCTGTATCTGGTGATAATATTATAGTAAAAGGGAGAGATTTTGAACAAAGATTTCCTTTTACTGAATACATAAATGAACTATGTAAAGTATGCCAAGTTAAATCACCTCCAAGTTTAGCAGATATATGTGTTGGTGATTGTTTAGAAAATCCTATCATTGAAGATGATTTCTCAGATATTGCTGATTTTGATTTAAAAACTCCTGATGAAAAATGGGAATATATAAAAAATCTTTTAGAAACTTGCACACGATGTTATGCTTGCAGAGAAGCATGTCCTATGTGCTATTGTAATCTATGCTTTGTAGATCAAAACCAACCTGTATGGTTTGGGAAAACAACAGAATATTCTGATGTTTTTGTATTTCATTTGGTTAGAGCAATGCATATGGCCGGAAGATGTGTAGCATGTGGTGCTTGCAGCAGTGTTTGCCCTATGGGAATTGATTTAAATTTAATAAATAGATCATTAGAAAAAATCGCAAAAGAGCGGTTTAATTTTACCACGGGAATCGATCCGAAGATTTTACCTCCTATGATGGCATTTGAGATGGAGGATAAACAAGAATTCATGGTCGAGGAAGATTAAAAAGGTGATTTGAAAAATGGAACAAAAGATATTAAAAAAAGATCAAATCGTGAAGTTGTATAATGAATTAGCAAAGGATTATAATTTTTATGCACCAACAAAAGAAAAAAGGAATGTAGTTTTTAAAAAAATAACAAACCCAGAGGAAATCTTGCTGGATTATATTAACTCTAAAGTTCCTCCAAAAGAAATCTTGTTTCCGAATATGGATGTTCTCTTTGAATATAAGATAAATGGTAAAGACATAGAGATTGAAGAGCCAAAAAATTTAAATGAAAAAAATATAATTTTCGGTATAAGACCGTGTGATGCTCATAGTTTTTTCATATTAAATTACTTTTTCTCACTAGGTGATTTCAAGGATGATATTATTATGAAAAGAAGAGAAAATACCACGCTGATTGGACTGGGTTGCAATACTCCGATAAGCACTTGTTTCTGTACTTCGGTTGAGGGAAACCCTTTTCAAAAGGAAGATATGGATATATTTTTAGTTGATTTAAAAGAAAAGTATCTTGTTGAGGGAATTAGTGATAAAGGTAAAGACTTAATTAATACACTATCATGGCTTGCTGATGCAAAAACTGCAGACTTAGAACAAGCCCAAGAATTAAAAAAAAAGGCAGAAGAAGCAATTGTAACAAAATTAGATTTAAAGGATATCGATAAAATTTTAGATCCTAATTTTGAGCATCCAATATGGAAAGAAATCAGTGAAATCTGTATAGGATGTGGTACATGTTCCTTTTTCTGTCCAACATGCACTTGTTTTGATGTAATTGACGAACATATTCCCAATGAGAATCGTGGAAGAAGGATTAGGATATGGGATACATGTCAATCTTGTCTTTATACTTTACATACTAGTGGTCATAACCCACGTAATAGCTGTGTAGAAAGAAGTAGAAATAGGATTTTACATAAATTTTGTTATTATCCTGAGAACTATAACATGTTAGGATGTGTTGGATGTGGTCGATGCATTCAATTATGTCCCGCTAATAATGATCTTAGAACAATTATTGAAAAAATCAATAAAATTGAACAAAAAACGGAGGAGAAGATAAGTGCCTAATCCATATATTCCCTTGCTTACTGAAGTTAAAGCTGTTGTCTCGGAGAATAAAGTAAACGATATAAAAA
>JBHLNY010000086.1:0-11939 GCA_048941065.1 Promethearchaeota archaeon | reverse complement strand
TCATTAGGGGTAGATATTTTACCAAGACAGAAATTATGTACATTTAATTGTGTTTATTGTGAAATTGGAATTACTGGAAAAAACCAATTAGTTTCTCCTAACTATAGAATAAAACTACCTCCATCTCCTAATTTTAGAAAAGAATTAAAATCAATCTTAAAACTCGTTCCACACTTGAACTCTATTACATTCGGCTATAATGGGGAACCCACTCTAAATGAAAATATATTAGATTTCCTAAAAATAGCTTTAAATGTAAGAGACGAATTAAATTGGACTAATATTAAACCTAAATTAACCTTATTTACTAATTCTAGCACCTTATTTTTTGATGAAATTCGGCAAAGAGTAAAGCAATTTGAATTAGTTTTAGCGAAGTTAGATGTTGCTACAAATGAGGATTTCAAACATAGCAATCGTCCACACGATGAAATTCCTCAAATTGAAACTATTATAGATTCTATTGTAACATTGAAAAAAGAAATGCCAAGTGACCATAAACTTGCAATTCAATGTTTATTATATAATTCCTATAGAGAAGAATTTATATCAAACAACAATCCAGAAAATATTAAAAAATTAGCTTATGCAATTAGAAGGATTAAACCAGATTTGGTGCAAATTTATTCTACTGCTAGAATTCCAGCAGAGTATTTTGTTTTTGCGATAGATGATGAAAGAAAAAGAGAAATAATTAAGATTTTTAAAGAGATCATACAAAATGACAAAATTAAAATAGAGTATTATTAGATATTGATTAAATTGAATTAAATTATTATTTAATTTTATATTAAACTAATTATCTAAGGATATAATACCGTGATAAAAATGGATGAGAAATATATCGTTGGAGTGGATATTGGAGGTACATGGATTCGAGCCGGCATATGTACACCCGATTTGAAAGAAGAAAACATTAAGACCAAAGTTACTAAAACCTTAAAAGAAAATGAATATTCAGTTAGCAAATCGGTGATACAGTTAATTTCAGAGTTACTTACAGAAAATAATTTAAACCGGGATCAACTTTTAGGAATTGGCTTAGCTTCAGCAGGACCTTTAGATGTGGAAAAAGGCATAATTTTCAATAATGCTAATTTGGGTTTTAAAACAATTCCATTAAAACAACCAATAGGAGAAGTATATTCAAAAAATCCATTATTCTTTATAAATGACGGGAGTGCTTCAGTTTTGGGTGTTCACTATTTTGAAGCAGATGATGATGAAAAAGACAATCTAGTCTATATTACAATGTCAACTGGGATAGGAGGTGGTGTAATTTGTAATGGACATCTACTATTTGGAAAGGAAGGAAATGCAGCAGAAGTTGGACATAGTATTGTGGAACCTCGAAGCATATATCAATGTAATTGTGGTGCAAATGGTTGTTGGGAGGTTTATAGTTCAGGTACTGGAGTTAAAGATCGAGCTTTAGAAGCACTTGAAACAAGCAAATTGGATTCTAAAATTCTAATGCATTTAGTGGATAATGAAAAGACCAAAATTACAGCAAAAGAAATCTTTCAAGCAGCGAGAGGAGGAGATAAATTTTCAAAAAGAATTGTTGAGAACTGTATTTTTTATACAATGGTAGGTATTGGTTTAATTAATAATTTCTACGACTGTTCCTCAATCTACTTTGGTGGAGCAATGATGAAAGATCATGATATGATTTTACCACTTATAAGAGAACAATTTAAAACAAGCCCTATTCAATTTACTATAAATCATCCTCCTAAGATTAAATTAACTAAAGATTTAGAGGAAATTGGTTTAAGAGGAGCTCTTGCTTTTGTTAAATACAAACTAGAAGGGAATAAAATTATTCCCTAAAACCAAATATTCTTAATAAAAGTATGAATACTAATAATCTAATTTTTACTTTAAGTGGAATTAGAGGAATTGTAGGAAAGAGCTTAAATTTTGAGATTGTGAAAAAAATTGCGATTTCTTTTGGGTTGTGGTATAATAAGAAGGATAAAAGAGTAATAATTGGAAAAGATACTAGACCCAGTGGGGAAATAATTGAAAAAGCAATTACTGAGGGGTTAATTACAACTGGTTTCCATATCACAAATGTAGGATTCTGTCCTGCTCCAATTATTATTCACACTAAAAATAATTTTGATATTCCAACAGGGATTATCATAACTGGATCTCATAATGCCCAAGAGTGGAATGGTATAAAACTCTTATCTAAAAGAACTTATTTAAGCAATTCGGATTTGTCTCAAATTTTTAATAACTTAAAGAAAGTTAAATTGGATTCTTATCCCTTTGAGAATTCCTCTTTAAGCCAAAAAGTAGTAAACCTAAATCCAATACCCAAATATATAGACTCATTATTTGAAAATATTGACTTGAAACAAATAGAAAGACAAAACAACTTAAGCGTAGTACTTGATACAGGGGCGGGAGCTGGAAAATATGCTACTCCTCAAATACTCCAGAGAATGGGATGCGAAGTTAAGGTCATTAATAATGATCTATTAGTTAATAAGAATTTTCCTAGAGAAATAGAACCAATCGAAAGGAATTTAAAAGAGTTAATAATGGAAGTATGGCAGGGTAATTATGATATAGGATTTGCTCATGATAGTGATGCTGACAGATTGGCTATTATTGGAGAAGATGGGGTATGTTACCCTGAAGATGTGGGTTTAGCTCTAATTACAGAAGATTATCTTAAAAATAGTGCTAATAAATATGATAATATTGTATTTGTGACAAATTTAGCGTCATCTTTAATGTTTGATGTTCTTGCTGAAAAATATGGTGCCCGTTTTATTCGAACACCGATTGGAGAGAGATTTTTATCAAATAAAATGAATTCCCTATCACAAGAATATAAGTTAAATAAAGAAAGTTTCTTCATTTTTGGTGGAGAAGGATCTTGTGGAGGTATAATGCTTCCCCATTTTAATAATACCAGAGATGGGATTTTTGCTGCGGCTAAAATTATAGAAATTTTAATATCTAATAAAAAAAAAATTTCAAAGTTAGTATCTTCACTTCCAAAATATTATGCTTGTCGAGAAAAAATTGATGTATTTAAGGATGATATAAAGTTAATTATAAATCAAACTAAAAAAGAATTGATTAATGAAGGAGAAGAAGTATCCCAAGTAGGCTGGGACCTAAGGTTTGGAAAAGATAAAGAGTGGTTTGTTTTGATTCATCCTTCAAATACAGAACCCATCATACGTATTATATCTGAAGCTAAAAGGAAATCATTAGCTAGAATTTATTGCCAAGTAACAACAGAACTCGTAAAACTAATTATTTCAAAATTATAAATTGACAAATTATTAGCTAGAAATGGCTGAGAAAAAGCTTTCCCACTTATTTCCCATTTAATTCTTGATAATAGCTAATCCATGCAGCATATTTATAAACTATTACATAATATAAAACTATAATAAACATATTTGTTGATTGTTCCATGGCAAGATTTGATTATAGATGGATTGGGAAATATAGAGAAAATACCTTAGTCCATAGTCCCACTATTTATAATTCAACTACCATGGTATTAATGTTCTTAGGGTTTATAGTAAAAATCCCTATTTCATTAATCATGAGAACATATTGAAATCAACGATACACTAATACTTTTTCATTGATACATGTTGTAGTTTTTTCCGCATAACTTTTACTCTCATCTATTTTTATTCCGTTATCTACTCTTAAAGTTCATAAATACAGTTATATATCCTAAATATTCCTCTATTTCGCTTATAAACTTGAATTAATAAATATGTTTTGTATTTAAAGAAAAAAGATTAAGAAAATATTAAAAAAAGGTGCAAAAAGTGACAGAATTAAAGGAATGCACTGGAGATGGAAGAAGTCAATCTCAAATAGGTGAAGAAAAAGAAGATAATTATTTTGATTTCTCTAAATGGAAATCAAATATATGGAGGTCTTATCTAATTCATTTTTTTATGGGATTTCATATGATCTCAGGAGTATTAATACCGTTTTTCTTGACTTGGGGAAAATTGAGTTTTGTAGAGGTTATGTTTTTACAGAGTTACTTTACAATAATGATTTTGGCTTTTGAGATTCCATGTGGAGCAATAGCGGACTATATAAGTAGAAAATTCTCTTTATTATTAGGTTCATTAACAACTGGAGTTGCAGCGCTAGTCTATGGAAGTTATCCAGATATATTTATCTTTGTTATTGGTGAGACTTTATGGGCTTTTGGTGCAGCCTTAACATCAGGCACAAATCAAGCTTTTATATATGACACATTGAAAAAACTTCAAAGAGAAGATGATATTTCAAAGATAATGGCTAGGAATAGAAGTTTCAGTTTGTTTGGGATTGGAATTTCTGCACCAATTGGTTCAATTATAGGTGCTTCTCTTTCGTTGAACCTCGTAATGAGTCTAATGTTTTTCCCTTTTATCATCGCTACAATAATTACGCTAACATTAAAGGAGCCAAATCACGAATTAGAGAAGAAGCAGTCAGAGAAATACTTCACTGTAGTAAAATCTGGATTTACTGAACTTACGAAAAATAAAATATTAAGAATATTAGCGTTTGAAATGGTAACAACAGAAATTTTAGTGTTTTTCTTAATATGGACATATCAACTTTATCTTGAAGCATTGAATTTTCAATTGATTCTATTTGGATTCGTGAGTACATCAATAACAGTAATTCAAATAGTCTTTAACAACATACTGGCAAATCTGGAAAATAGGTGTAAGAATAAGAGGAGGTTTTTACAAGTCTATACATTTATACCAGGAATAGGATTTATTCTTATGTCTGTGATATTCTATGTTCCAATCAGTATTCCTCTAATTCTTATAGTTATAGGATTTGGTTTCTCACGAAGTTTCATATTTACTAAGGGAATAAACAAAGAAATTAAAACACAGAATAGGGCTACTGTAATAAGCACAATAAATATGCTAGCAAGTCTCATTAGAGCAGTTCTTTACCCGTTCATTGGATACTTTGTAATATTTAGTTTAAGCATCACATTTCTATTTTTAGGGATTATGATAATCGTTTGTGCGCTATTCTCAAGAATAAAAAGTGAATATTTATAATTAAAACAATTTCTTTTATTTTGAATAATAAATTTTTAACTGCGCAAGACATAAACAAAATAAAATATATACTATTCATTTAATTTTTTTAATACTTTTTCAGCTAGTTTTTTACCTATAATTTTAGATAACTCCTCTAAAGTAGATGTTTTTATGTTTTTAACACTTCCAAAGTAATTTAGTAATTTATTCCTGGTAGCTGGTCCAATACCTTTAATATCATCTAAAATTGAACCAATCATACGTTTTTCTCTTTGTTTCTTGTGTAATCTTACTGCGAACCTATGAGCTTCATCCCTAACTCTTTGGAATAATTTTAAAACTAAGGAATCATCAGGTAAGACTACTGGTTCTTTTTCTCCAGGTACATAAATTTCTTCAAATTTTTTAGCTAACCCGAAAATTGGAATATCAAGCCCCAATTCATTTAAAATAGAAACACCAGCATTTAATTGTCCTTTTCCTCCATCGACCAGTATGAGATCTGGTAATTCCAGATTTTTTTCTAAAATAAGTGAATATCTTCTTTTTAAAACTTCTTTCATCATTGCTACATCATCGGGAGTTGACTTTGATTTGATCTTATAGTGTCGATAATTCTTATTGTAGGGTTTAGCATCGAGAAAGTAAACCATAGAGCCTGTAGCATCTTTACCTTCGATATTTGAAATATCAAATCCTTCAATAATCTTTGGTTTCTTTGGAAGATGTAAAATCTCCTTGGTTTCCTTTAAAACTCTTCTTCTATAATCTTCTTCATTCATTTGTATTTCTTCCATTTGTATTTGTTGTTCAACCATGACGTTAGCATTTTTATTTGCAATTCGAAGTAAACTTGTTTCATATTCATCGATTGGAGTTCTTATTTGTATACCATCTTTAATGTCCGTTAAATAATTCATTAATAGTTCAAATTTCTTATTTACTTCAGAAATAATAATAGCATCAGGAAGTTGGGTTTTAAAGTCTTGGTAATACTGCTCTAAAATAGAAGTTAAAGTTTCTTCTTTATGAATTAATTTCTCTCTTAAATCAAACGTAAAAGAACTTTTATCTCCAATTCTACCTTCCCTAATATGGATAATGACAATCGCTATATAATTATCTCCTGCAAAATTTCCAATTATATCCTTGTTTGCTTCATGATCTAATAATACATGTTGCTTATCAGTTGCTCTTTCAATATCTTCTAGTTTATCCCTCCATAGCGCTGCTAATTCAAAATTCTGTTCTTTAACAGCATAATTCATTTTTTCTCTAAGTTGTTTTTTCAATTCACTTGTTTCTCCTTTTAGAAATAATTCAATCTTTTTAATATTCTCTTGATATTCTTCTTTAGTGATAGAAGTGAAGCAAGGTCCTGGACATAGTTTTATTTGGTAATATAAACATGGTCTAGATCTTTTTTTAATAGGTTTTTTACATGAACAATAAGGAAAAATCTTTCTTAAATCTCTTAATATTCTGATAATCTCCTTTTTATCTGTATAGGGTCCTAAATAGAGGTTGTCTTTTCCAAATTTTTCAGGATTTCTAAGTACACGGATTCTAGGGAAATCTTCAGAGTAAAAAATTGCAACCCAAGGATACGTCTTGGAGTCTCTCATTATTACATTAAATCGGGGTTTATATTTCTTTATTTGAATATTTTCTAAAATTAAAGCTTCTTTTTCATTTTCAGTAACAATAAATTCAATAGAATAGATGTGTTTAACTAGCTCTTTGATCTTTTCTTCATAATAAGGATCATTATAGCTTGTCTTTAAGAAATATTGATTAACCCTTTTTTTCAGATTTAATGCTTTACCTATATAGATAATTACCCCACTTTTATCAGTAAATAGATAAACTCCAGGTTCATTCGGTAAGCTTTTTCGCTGTAGTTCTAATTCCTTCATAAATTGAAATGATTTATTAGAATTATATAATATTTATCTATTGAATCTTTTATTTTTATAAATAAAGGGATTATAATATAATTAATAGTAAGGGAGACTAAATTTAATTTATCATTAACTAAATGGTTTTTAATAAAATTCAATTGAGTATCAAAATGGTAAATATTAGAATCTGTCCAAATTGTAAAAAACCAAAACTAAAAAATGCAGTTAATGTTTCGGGTTGGTTGGGTGCTGACTTCTTTGAATGCACTAATTGTGGCTATACAGGCCGCTTTTACATAGAAGTTGATTCAGAAGATTTCGAACTAGATCAAGGAGAAAATTCAAATAATCAATAATAAAGTATATAATTTAAAATCTTTTATATTAGAATATTTATTCTTTTTAAAAAAAACAAAAAGAAGGAATTGTTTATGGAGCAATTATTGAAAGATGCTGAGAGGATAAAATCGTTAGAGATCCAAGGAGCTAGTAATATAGCCACTAGTGCTATTGATTTTTTAAGTAATTATGCAAAAAGATTAAAATCCGAGAATATTGAAAAATGTTTTGAGGATCTTTACAATGCAAAAGATATCTTAACTAATACCAGACCAACAGAACCTGCCATGAAAAATGGTCTAAAATTTATTATGAATAAATTAGAACAAGAAAAGGAGACCTGTATTGCTAAATATATTTCTGATATCATTGAAAAGTATAAGAATCAGTATTATGATATGCTGCAAAGTTCAAAGAAAATGATTGCCGAAATAGGTGCTAGACGTTTTCCTGTAGCAGACAGAAAATTTATTGTAATGACACATTGCCATTCCAGTCTCGTCACCGCTATTTTTTTAGAAGCTAAAAAACAAGGAAAAGAATTTAAAGTGATTAATACCGAAACACAACCTCGATTACAAGGTAGAAAAACGGCAAAAAAATTATTGAAAGCAGGAGTAGAAGTTATTCATGTTGTTGATAGCGCAATGAGATGGGCTGTAAGACATTATCAGGTTGATTTAATACTAATTGGAGCAGATAGCATAACTTCTGAGGGAACAATTATCAATAAAATTGGTTCAAGACTACTAGCATTAGTAGCTCATGAAGAGCATGTGCCTTTTTATGTTGCGTCTCCTTTATTAAAATACAATCCAGAAACCAATCTAGGGATTCTAGAAACTATTGAAATGAGAGATCCGCAAGAAATATGGGAAAATCCTCCAGTAGGAATTGAAATCTTAAATCCGGCATTTGAGACTGTAAGTAGAAGGTATATAGATGGTTTAATTACAGAAGCGGGTATATTTGCTTCGAGCCATGTTTCAAACTATTTTGCTAAATTGTACCCAGAGATGGTTTAATTATAAATAGACTATTTTCTACCCCATTTTTCAATTGCTTTTCCCAATTCAAAATTGTTTTTTGCATATTCATCTAATTTATACCCTTGTAAGGAAGCATCAACAGCTTGTCTAATGGCTCTTGCTCCGGCTTCGGTTCCATTAGGATGCCCATGGCAACCTCCTCCAAACTGATATACTATATCTTTGCCCAATATTTTAATCAATTCCGGAACATGTAATGGACTCAATCCTCCTGAAGCAACAGGTAAAGTTGGTTTAATGTTTCCCCAATCCTGATCAAGCATTGTTTCGTTATTATTAAAATTCTTCTGTGCGGTAAGGATGTCATTACATTCTAAAACCTCTCGTTTTCCTCCCTCCATTTTTCCTACAATTGTGCCTGTATGAAGTTGATCCATTCCTATTAATCTCATTATTTTAGATAATGCCAACATCGTTATTCCATGTTTTTTATTTCGAGTTAGAGCAGCATGCATAGCTCTGTGAGCATGAATAACCATATTCTTATCATCGAGGTAATCTCTAATTTCTTGTAATGCAGAGAACCCAACTGTAAGAATGTCGAGCATTATATATTCACCGCCGTGATTCATAACATAGTCCGCTCTTTTTTTCATTATACCTAAAGGAGCTGTAATGTTTGGCATATAGATCTTTTTCTCTCCAGTTTCATTTTCTATTTTTTCTCGAATTTTTAAAGTTTCATCAATTCTTTTCTCAAATTTATTAAATATCATGCTTGTTAAATTTTCATCATCTTTTACAATATCTAAACCTCCGGACCATGCTTGACCACACACTTTTGCATGTTCTATTTCATTTAATCCTACTTTCGGTTTTACAATCGTGCCAAGTAAAGGGCGATCCGTTACTTTTATCAATTTTCTTATACCTTTTATCCCAAATTTTGGTCCTTTATATACTTTTACCATATCTTTTGGAAAAGAAATATCTAATAATCTTAAATTATTTAATGCCTTCATTCCATAAATATTACCAGCAATAGCGCTTAATATCTGAGAAATATTATTAGCCTCAAATAGATCTTTGGTATATGCTATTTTTACTAATCCCCTTGGTTCATTAATATAATAGGCGGAAGGTCGTAATCTTTCTGCTATATCCTCAGACATCGTTACAATGTCTGTCCATGTTCCAATTGAACTTTCTTTTGCGATTTCCTCGCAAGCTTGTTCTAAAGAATTACATTCTTTAGATTTTTCTACGTAATACAATACAATGAGATCATCTTTATTTGGCTTATAATTTAAATCAACATAATGGCCCATTATTCACACTTTATAATGTTTTAAAACAGTTTTTATTTTTTTAAAATTAAATTAACTCTACTTATATCAATTATATAATATACAAATAAAATCATAAAAGATTAATAATATTTTTAATTATTTTACAGAGTGAATAAACTATGAGTGCAGCAACAACAAATAAACAAATTACGGTTAATGTGAAAGAATTAAGCTTTAAAAGTGATCAACATGTTGTAGATTTAATTAGATTTCTGAGTGAATCCCTACCTCAAATTGTAGTGACTCGTAATGGAAATGAACTTGAGATTGAAATGCCTATAAATCTATCCAAGAGAGCAATTAGACTTAGAATAAAAAAATTTTTATATAAGAAAGGTTTAAAGGAAGAATTTAGACCAATTTCATTAAAATCCATGGATAAAGAAGGATATTTTGTAAAAGAAAGAAAGATTATTCAATTAAGTTACTATTAAACTGTTTTTCTTAAAATTTAATTAAATTATTAAATATTTCATTAAATGTGTCCTTAAAAGATATTACTCTTAATTTTTCAGTTAAATCAATAGATGATTTACTACGTTGTATTAATTTAGCTAGTTTATTAGAAATCGCTGGTTGGCCTAAACCTGGAAATATTTCCAGAACTAAAGATTTTGACTATACTAGATTTGAACATCTTCTAGCAGGAATAGCAGCAATTCAACCTAATTTCAGAAAATTCTGTGAAAAAATCTTTGCTAGTTCTATCCCTAAAATCCAAGATTTTAGTTACGTTGGCTTGGGTAATTTTTTTAAGGAAGCAGCTAAAGATATGGTGACTTGGCAAAAAGGCGGGAACGTCCTTTTAGGTCACATCTTAATATTAGCCCCTCTAGCTGCAGCTACTACCTTATGTTTAAAATTTGCCAAATATGATTTTAATGATTTTAAGTACTATTTGAATGAAACAATTAATGATTCTACTGTAAATGATACCAAAAATCTTTACGAAGCTATTAGAATTAGCAAACCTGGAGGTTTAGGCAAAATAGAAAAATATGATATATATGATGATAATTCTATAAAGGAGATTCAAAAAGATAAAATAACATTAAAAGAAATATTTGAACTATCTAAAGGGTATGACTTAATAAGTCTTGAATATTCAACAGGCTTCAATATAACATTAAATGAAGGTTTGCCATATTTCTTCGATATATTTAATCAGTATAATGATATAAATATCGCCACGGTTAACACTTTTTTAAAAATACTATCATCACATCCAGATACGTTAATTATCAGAAAATCTGGTAAAGAAGCTGCTGTCAATGTCTCTAATTTAGCGTCTAACATTTTAAAAATAGGAGGAATTTCATCTAAAGAAGGACATAGTCTGACTATTAAACTAGACGATGAACTACAAGAAAAAGGGGGAAGATTGAATCCGGGAACTACAGCAGATCTGATTGCAGGAATATTATTTTGTGCTATAGTCTTTGGTTTAAGATTTTAAATCCAAAAAAAATAATTGGTATGAATCATTTGATAAATTTAAGTAAGTACATTTTTTACACAATAATGGAATTCTGTGATGAATGTGGAAGTATGATGCTTCCTTCAACCCTGAATGGGAAAAAGGTTTTTAAATGTAAGTGTGGAGCAATAAAACCTTTTTCAGAAGAAAAATCAGAGGCATATAAAGTAAAAACAAAAATTGAACATTCTATCCGCAGCGAAGTTACAAATCTCACTGATGTAATGGATTGGAAGGAAGAGAATCTAAGGAGTACTATTAAAAATTTTAAATGCCCTCGTTGTGGTTATGATAAGGCTCATCTAGAAACTCGCCAAACAAGAAGAGCTGATGAGGGAATGACTCATTTTATTACCTGCCTGAAATGTGGTCGTATGAGAAAAATTGGTAGTTAATAATTGGAAAATGTTAACTTAGGAGTTTTTTAATTATCTCATCCTTATTAATTTCTCCGGAAAATGTAATCGAGATTAACTTATTCGAGACTTTTGCTCCAAAAATAATTTGTATATCATCTATAGATTTTTTTAATTTTTTCTTAAAAAGGGAGATTAATTCTTTATTAGCCTTATTTTGTATAGGTTTTGATTTAAGATTCGCTATTAAATAATTACTCCCATCTATAAATCCTTGCTTTTTGGAGTTAGGCTTTACATGGATATGGAGTGAATAACTTTTTGAATTTTTCTTTTCGATAAACATTATAAATTCAAGGAATTAAATATAGTTATCTATATTTGTTTTCAACCGTGCGAAAGATGGTATCGATAATCTAAGACCACCTGCTAACTTATGACCCCCTCCAACCCCCCCTAATTCATTTTTTATTTTAG
>JBHLNY010000085.1:0-11980 GCA_048941065.1 Promethearchaeota archaeon | reverse complement strand
GATTTCAAAAAAACTCTCAAAAAAGTTAAACCAATGACACATAAAGCCTTATTAAAGCAGTATAATGATTGGGCAGTAGAATTTGGAGAAATATAAATTTAAAGGGTAAAAATGGAAAGGCAAAGAGAGAAACCGAAGGAAGTTCCAAAAGAGCTTAAAGAAAAAGCAGAAAAAGAATTAGAAGAATTAAGGAATGAATTAGCAAGATTGAGAAAGTTAAAGAAAGAAAAAGAACAATTAGAACAAAAACAAGATATTTCAATAAAAAAAACCCAAGAAATTAAAACTGATAATACAGAAGTTGATGCTTTAGAATTTCTGGAAGAGAGTTTTGAAAAAATTGAAGAATTATTAAGTTCTGATCTTGAGGAAATTGATCATAAAGCCTTCAAACAACATACTAAACAAATTGAAGCAGAACTTCAAACTCTTGAGGAGGAAATTGTAGGGGAAGAAGGACTCATTATAAAAGAGTTGTCTCCTTATGAAAAATTATTACAAGCTTATCCATGGCTAGAAGAAGAAAGAAAGAAGTTTATGTATACTATGCCTAACAAGAATAAAGATAAAAATGATTACATTTCTTGGAAAATAGAATGGGCAAAAGTATTATTTGATTATGCTCGATTTGCTGTCCTACATATTTTATATATAAGAAATCTCAATTCAGAAAGGCCGTTTGCTAATTTTTCCAATCGAGAATCATATATAAGAGAGATTGCTGAAGAATTGGTAAATCAAAATCAAGCTAAGTGGATATCAAAGAAAAAAAATAGATTACGTGTTTATTGGAAGTCACTCGAGTTATTATCAAATGAAATTTATGAATGGGCATATCAACAAGGAAGGTTGGAACCTATTATGATTTATGAGATCAGAGAAGCGAAATCTGAAGATTTTAGTAATCTTCCGCTAGAAGATTTAGAAGAAATTTTTAGAATCTTAGCAAAGAGTCGTAAAGCTAAAGTATTTAAATTAGAAGATGGGCAGTTAGCCTTTAAAATTACTCTAGAATAAAAAATATAACAATTTTATAGCGAAGGGAAAAACCATTGTTTTCCTGTTAGCACAGATTCTCTGTATTTTGCCATCCCAGTCTTTTCAAGAGAATCTAATGCTCTAAAAGCACGATCTTGAGACCAATCTAGATTCACACATATATCCTCAATTGTTAAATAATCTTTTTGCTTAGCCAATTCAATTACTTTAGCTTCATCATCAGTATATTGAATCGGGAAAAATCTAATCATGATTGCTCCAGATTCTAATTGATATATGTCTTCAATCGCCCTTGCTTTCTTCATAAGTTTCATAGCTTTTTCAACATCCTTAATCTCTATATTACCCTTTAATATCCCAGTATTAACTACATCAAAAACTTCTGATAATGGAACTATTCCTCCTGTTTCTTCTTTAGCCATTAAAACCCTCTGGTATGCTAACATCCCTAATTTCTCATAATCAATTTTTGAAAATTTTTTTAATACATCGTGCTCAACTATTTGCTCGGTTATTATTTTGGAAGAGGGTATATTATAGATTTTCTGTAATTTCTTCACTTCTTCTCTCAATTCAGGTGTTAAAGCCAAAAGGATTCCATGCTTTTTTGCTAATTCTCTCAGTCGATCTTTCGTGAATTTTTCCACAGCAGCTTTAGCTTGCATGTCCTTCATTTTTAACTCAGCCGCCTTTTTCTTCATTGCTTCCCTTAAATCAATCTCGTCTTCTATCTTCCTAATACCCATAATTTAAATGCAGAATGTTAATTTTTTAAATGCTTTTATTATTATTATAAAATAATTATCTTATTTCTATTTTATTTTAATCACATATGAAAGATAATAAAATGCTTAGAGAAGTAACTGAAAATGAAAATATAATTATTTTTAATTCAATTTCAAAAATTTCAAGCAAAACCTCATTAATTCTCAAAGAAATTGACTTTAAGATCTATTTATCATTAAATAACATAACCTCTAAAAAAGGGGCTCTCTCAATTTTTTTAATCCCTAACAATCTTGTTAAACATTTAGCTAATCTATCACAGGAGCTTCGTGTTGATTCAGCTGGCTTATACTTCGGTTTTATAAAAAAAAGAGAATTTTACTTAAGCTTAGAAGGGACAGAATTTTTACTTAATTTAGGTTGTTTTTCAAAGGATCAAAAAATATATGTCAATGAGGAGGGAGAAAAATCAATTTTATATGGGAATAAAATCCTGAAAAGGATGATTTTAAATATTCCTTTAAAATTAAAAAAAAGTAGTTTTTTATTAGTTTTCAATCTTAATAATGAATTAATAGCTATTGCAAATTCAAAAGTGAGTTATTCTACTTATCAAAATCTTAACCATAATGATTTAGTAGCATTGAATCTAGTTGATAAAGGTTATTATTTAAGAAAAAAACAATGAAATAAATTAGAGATTATTATTTTTTTCAATAAGACAAAAGAAGAACCCAATTGTATCGTGTAAATAAGGATATAATCGCTGAGAAAGGATTAAGTCACTTTTTAAGTTTTTTCCCATTATATTTGTAAATCCATTAACCCCATAATCACTCTTTATTTTAATTATAGTGTAATCGGATCTTTCTTGAAGTACCTCATTTATCACAAATTCATTTTCCTCGGGAGCAATTGAACAGGTACTATATAATAATTTTCCCCCTGGTTTTAGAACTTTCAAACCTGAATTTAATAGTTTAATTTGGATTTTTGCTAATTTTTTAATGTCTTCTAATTTTTTACTTTTTTTCCTAGTAGAATCTTGTCTAATTAAACCTTCACCAGTACATGGGGCATCTAATAAAACTTTATCAGCTTTAATATTCAGTTTTTCAAGTTGTATTGCATCATAATTTAACACTATCGAATTGATGATTCCCATTCTACGTAAATTAATTTCTAAAGCAGAAATTCTGTTTCTATTTCTCTCAACTAAAATTAAACGCCCTCCATTATTCATTATTTGAGCTAGGTGTGTTGCTTTTCCACCTGGAGCAGCGCACATATCTATAACTGTTTCATTAGGTCTAGGATCAAGAATAATTGCAGGAAGCATAGAAGCAACATTTTGTATATAAAAATACCCTTGTAAATATTCATGAAGGGAGCCTAAATTATATGTTTCTTTCAATATTGTGAAGCCATAAGGAATCCAATCAATATTTTGAAGCTTAAATTCCTTATTTTCTAGTCTATTCCTTAATTCTTCTGGTTGAATTTTTAATGTATTAACTCTGATAGATGGTGTTAAAGGTCTTTCATTTGCTTCCAAAAGTTTTAGCGTATCATCCAATCCAAGAAAATCAATATATCTTTCTATTATATATGGTAAATAACCAAATTTTTTAGCCAGATTTAAAATGCTATCTTGTTCAGGATTAATACATAATCAACTCTATCAGCAACTATTAATATTTAATAAAAAATAATTAATTATATTTATTACCAATAAATTGAAAGTCTAATCAATGCTCGAAGTAGAGATAAAAGCTAAAATCTTAGATCCTAACCAAATTATAAAAAGATTTGAAGAACATAGTGGTGTTTATAAAGTATCATTACTTCATGAGGATACTTACTTTAATTTACCTAAAGGTTTAAGAGATTTTAAAAAAACTGATGAAGCACTAAGGCTTAGGAAATCTACTGAATTTTGCAAAACCGATAAGGAAAAGGTTCAAAAAGTAACATGTTTCATTACTTATAAAGGGAAAAAAATTGATTCGTTTACAAAATCTCGAGAAGAAATAGAAATAAAAATTGAAGATCTTGAGAAAATGAAAGATTTGTTGAATATATTGGGATTTCAAGAGATCTTCACTATAAAAAAAGAGAGAGAATTATATGATTTTAAATTCAAAAATTATCATATTAAGACCTTAATTGATTACTTACCTATTTTAAAACAGTATTTTATAGAAGTTGAGATTATTTCTGATTCAATAGATAATTTAGAGCTTTATCGCGAAGTGCTTTTTGATTTCTTACGACTTTTAGGAATAAAAAAAGAAGAATCTATAAGGAAGTCATACTTAGAGTTAATTGCTGATAAATTTGAAAACATATTAAAGATTTAAAGAAAATAGATTTAACATGTCTCCAATTAATAACTTATTAGATTTATGTGGAAGTAAATCTGAAAAGAAAAAATTAAAGGAGTTGGCCCAAAAATTTTCTTCTCAAGATCTTTCATTTATTATTACAACTCCTCTAGAATTAAAAAATATTGATATTTTACAGGAATTATTAAAAGTTCAAGATTTTCAAGACAAATTGGGCGCTGGATTTTATAATTTCTTTCCAAATGAAATAATGGCCTAATGGATGTTATCATAATTTGTTAGATGGCACTCTTTCTTTTTATAAGAAATACTTTGATTGTTATAGTGAGAAGATAATTAAATCTGATATGTGGTATGGCTCAAAAATAGCAGAGAAAATTATGCTTTTTAGGAAAATAATTGATTAACAGAGTATCTTTATAACATTTATCCAACCAAGTCTCCTCCCCATAATATTGTTATTAGCATAATTTTGTAAATTAAATGAGTATATTGAAACAATATACTCATTAAGGAAATGGAAAAGCTATAACCTTGTGATTATCTTATAAGTAATTTGTCTAAACGTGCAATTTTCTTATCTAAATCGTTCTTAATTTTGTGAATATCATAATTTGCATAAATTGTATTTATGAGGACTTTTTGAATAGATCTTGAATTTTTGGATATATTTTGAACTAAATCCAAAAATTCGTAATAACTTGTATCTATTTTTATTTCAGCTTCCATAATAACTCACTTATAGCTTTTATATATATCACTATTTAGTATAGGGACATATAAAAATAAAAATAAAATGGAGCCCAATTTTTATAGATAAAATCTTCCAAGAATAAAGGCTGAAGAAACTAATTTGGGCTCGATTTATTTTTTTAAATCAATATATTCTCCGTCCATTATTCTTACTATATATCTTCGTCCTTTAATAATCCACATAATTTTATGGCCTTCCCGAGCTTTTTTACCCCACTCTGATTTTTTATTGCGATTTTGTTCAATGTATCGATAGCCAAAAAGATCAACATATTTTACACCACTTGAAAATTTTTTTATAGGGTATTCAATACCATCAATTTCTACGCTTTTTTTACGTTCAAATATTGCATTAAAGATTTTTAAACCCTTTTCTTTTAAATCTTCCATAATTACACTTCAGACTTGATAATTATTCTATCATGTGCAATAATATCTTCTTTTTTTTTATGTTTTCCTTTAGAAATTTTGACATCTTGAAGATTAATGGTTGTTTCGGGAAAATTTGCTCCACTATTCAACCTACCAAATGATCTTTTCTTCTCAATTGAAAATATATTGAAGTTGAATTGCATCAAATCTTTCGCTTGTTGGTTTTTAAACTGCATTAGCCATGAAAACTCATCTAAACTAAGGAAGAGTTCATCTAATAAAGTTACTTTTTTCAATTCTGTAGTGAAATATGTGTCTCTTACTTGAATTGGGATAGGTCTACCCCATTCTTGTAATTCGTCTATTAGCATTAAAAAAAAAGCTAAAGGCTGTTTATCAAAGATATAATCCTTTAGTTTAGCTTTAAAATTATGCAATGCTATTGCTTTTGCGGCTTTAATATAGCCATCATACTTATCATTAGATTTTATTTCTTCAGGAGTACCCAGTCCATTTAAAAGTGAAAGAGCAGAAATAACACCATGATCTAATGTGATTGAGGTTTTAAATTGATATTCTGGATGCCCCTTAGGTTGTTTTATAAAAATCTGTAAATCTTGAGTAGAAATATCTTGGTGATAAAAACCAGCTCCTTCTCTTATTAAACTTTTCGCTTCTTTTGAGAGTCCTTCCTCAATGATTTTTAGATATTCTTCTTGTTTACCTTTCCAAGTTAAATTTATCTCAAAAGGGATGAATTCTAGATCTAATGTTGGATAACATTTTAAAAGTTGATTAATAAGAGAATAGTTGACTGCAGTAGTCATTTTTCCTAATGGATACCCAATATCATGAAGTAATCCTACAATCCACCAAATTTTTTCTTTTAATAACTTCTTATCTAAATTTGTTAATTCCGAAATCAATCCATCCAAAGAACCTTGTCCAAGATCTTGTTCTAACAGAAAATCTCCTAAGACGGCTACACGAAGAGCATGTTCAGTGTGATCTCTATAATATTTTTTTACACTTGTACTATAAAGAAATGCTTCAAGATCAGGTAAGGCACGAATAAGATACAATAAACCTTTTGATTCGATACCTCTCTCTTTTGAAACATCATAAAGCGCAGAAGATAGACTTTTTCTTTTACCCAAAGTTATCTCAAGATCCAAATCAAAATCTTCTATCTTTGATTTTTGAGTTACATGTTTAAGTTCTTCTTCAATTGGTCTTTTTAGCCATTTCATTCCCATTGAACCTATTCCAGAAAATAAATTCCCTAATGATCCTAAACTCTCCAATTTTTTTTGCGCTTGAGTTAGTTCTCTTTTAATATGCTCTACAGACTTGAATTGATTATCTTTTTTTAATTCCTCAAGGGCTTCAGGAGGAAAATCATCGAATATTTTTTCAATAGAACTCATTAAATTAGAGAACCATTGGCTAAAGCTATTGCTTTGAGAAGAAATACGATCCAATATCCATTTATCATTAATTTTATAATCCGGCATTTTAAGTATATCAAATTTATTTTTTATAATAAAGATAGAAATGAATATAATTATTTGGTAAATAATTATTTTAATTTTTTATAATCTTGAAATGCATTAAATAATATCTTCTTTTACTATTTCATGATGACAGATAGTAATAGAATATTTTTCTGAAGAAATTAGTTTTATATTCTTTAATACCTCTACATATGAAGACAAAATTACCAGACTATTTTCATTCCCTTTTAATTCAACATTCTCTTGAATATTGCAATTATCAGAAATAATGGCATCATGAATTTTAACATTTTTTGAAATGTAAGTCTCATTGTATATTAATGTATCTCGGATCTCTGTGTTCTTATCGATATAGACATTATCTCCAATTATAACATTTGGTCCAATCTTAGAATTATTTCTTATAACTACACTTTCTCCTATTGTACATGGGGAAATTATGATTGCTTTTCCTTCAATCTTAACAGATTCATCAATTAGATTTTTTCTTTTTTCTTTTAAATTTTTCAGAATATCATTCATTAGGAGAATATTTCCTTCTAATAACTCAGAGGGGTTACCGATATCCTTCCAAACACCACTAATAGGATAGTGAAAAAGTCTTTGTTTCGCAACAACTAATGGAAATACTTCCCTCTCTATTGAGACTTTTTTATCAACTTCAATGTAAGAAAAAATTTCAGGTTCTAAAATATAAACACCAGCATTAATAGGCATAGGAACGGATCTTCCCTCTGGAGGTGTATAATCTTCTTTTTCTAAAAATTCTAATATTCTATATGATTGATCCTCAGTTATCAGTACACCGTATCTTGAAGGATCTTCAATAGTCTTACTAGCAATTGTACCTATTCCGTTTAATTTTATATGTGTATTTAACATAGCTCTAAAATCAAAATTTAGGATTACATCACCATTTAGCATGAAAAAATTTTCATCCTTAAGGAAATCTTCTGCTAATTTTATTGCTCCTGCCGTTCCCATGGGATGCTTTTCATCTGTATAATCAATTTTTATATCCCATTTTTTACCATCTTGAAAATAATTTTTTATAGTATCAGCCATAACGCTTACAGCTAAAACAACTTCTTTTACACCAGCAGATTTTAACAATAGGATTTGACGCTCGATAACAGGTTTATTAACTACAGGAATAAGAGATTTAGGGATCGTACAAGTTAATGGGCGCAACCTTGTACCCCACCCACCTGATATTATAACTGCTTTTGTCATTTTTTAGAATTCTTCAGATATAGCATGCAATATAATTTAATCTCTTCTATAAAAGAATTAAGATTAAAATTAAAATTTATTCCATAACCTATTTATTTGATTTTTAAAAAAAAAAGAAAAAATTATAAAAAAAAATTTGATATATTATTTTTTAAATAGTGGGTCCGCTTCTTGAAGAATCCTACGTTGAACTTTTCCTAAAACGTTCTTAGGCACTTCATCTATGAATTCAATTATAGCAGGACATTTCCATTTTGTTAAATTCTTTTCAGTCCAAGCAATTAATTGATCCTCTGTAATTTTACCTTTATACTCTGGTTTTAATGCAACCCATGCTTTTGTTATTTCACCAACTTTTCCTGCAGGATCCGGTAGCCCTGCAACCGCAGCTTCTGATACTGCTTCATTACTCATCAACATAGTTTCAACTTCTGCTGGGAAAACTGAATGACCTGCTACTTTAATCAATTGCTTCTTACGATCTCTTAAAGCAACTGTTCCATCTTCATTCATAAACCCAATATCTCCTGTGAGAAGCCATATTCTACCATCCCAAGTTTTTAGAGTTTCTGATGTTTCATCAGGTTGATTTAAATAAGCCTTCATAACTTGCGGTCCATGAACGCAGAGTTCTCCTGTGAATTCTTCTCCATATTTTGACCCTGGTGTACCATCTGCTATTGGTCCTTTATCAAAGTCATCTACATCAAAAATGCCCCAGTCAGTACCAGTCATGGGCATCCCAATCACTCCTACGGGACTTTCACCAAATAGGTTCCCCGCACTAACAACAGGAGAAGCTTCTGAGAGCCCATACCCCTCAACTATCCTCCCTCCTGTATTAGCTTGGAATGATTGTTGTACTGGAGCATGTAAGGGGCCAGCACCTGAGATACAAAGCCTTAATCTTCCCATTAAGTCTGGAAACTTTTTAAGATCTGGGAAATCCGCTATTCTTTTAAATAGAATCTCTGCCCCTGCATAAAACAATCCCTTAGGAGCAGGAATATGAGTAATTTCCTTTAGAAATTCTTCAATTTGAGGTGGTCTTGGGAATAACATCATCCACCCTCCCAAACCAATAGCTACATTCATAACAGCCGTCATTGCAAATGAGTGAAATAATGGTAATGCACCAATATCTCCAACGCCCACATCCTCACCACCAACCCATAGAACACATTGATTTGCATTTGAAACTAAGTTGAAATGCGTTAATACTGTAGCTTTGGGTACTCCAGTCGTTCCGCCTGTCATAATATATGTCGCTGGATGTGTAATTGGATCAAAATCTACCTTTGGAAGGTTAGGTTCAGTCATAACTAAATCTAAGAACTTTATCGCACCAGGAAAGTCAACCTTTCCTTTTGGAATCTTACCAAGCATTTTTCCTAATAATTTTTTCCAGCCTGGTAATCCAGAAGCTAAATCTACGAGATTGGTATATATAACCATTTCAACATTTGTTTTATTAATTATAGACTGAGCTAATTCACCATATAGAAAGTCTAAGGTGATTAAGACTTTTGCATTAGTCAATTTAAGGTGGTGTAATACTTCTAATGGTTTATACGTTGGATTTATTCCCGTAGCGATAGCGCCAATTTTTACAGTTGCATAAAAGCTGATTACATATTGAAAGCAATTTGGCATTAGGAAAGCTACTACATCTCCTTTCTTTATTTCTAGATTATGAAGTGCAGTCCCAAAGGAATCTATTGCTTTACCAGCTTCTTCATATGTCATCCACGATTCGATAAACCACATCATGGGTTCATTATGATACTTCTTTCTTTGCCTTTCGAAATACTGCCCTAAGGATATTTTTTCGAAATTGTAATTTTTTGGAGTATCTTTTGGCCACCACTTCTTAAACCAAGCTTTTTCTTCATTTACTTGCCATTCTGACATTTTTTCCACTTGCTCTTTTTTAATTGCATTTTATATTTATATTACGAATTTTAATTATTGAATAAAGATATAAAAATTAATTCCTTTGAATTTAAAAATTTTTCAAAAAATCAATTCTAACTCATCTTCTAAGAAATTTGATAAATATTTATTTGAGAAAATATGATTAGCTATAAACGAATGATGCTAAACTTTAAGTTTTCGAAATTAATTCCTTGAAAAAACTATTTATTTTCATAATAAAAAAAAATATAAGAGAAAATTAATTCGAATTACTCAGGATTTAATTAATCATGGAGAATGAAAGAATTGACTTGTATTCATGGTTTAGATGAGATCAATTGTCCTACTTGCCGGATTATTAGGTTTACATTGCCAAAAAGTTTTCTTGATATAAAAAGAAATCCCTTTTTAAAAATTGAAAATCCTCTGTTTAGAAAAAATTATAATAGTGATCAAAAGATTTTGAAGGAGTTATTCCCTAAACACATTAGCTCTAATTTAAACCCAACTAATTTAATATCAAAGCCTAATCTTATTAATGAAATTCCTAACTTCAAAAATACTATACTTTTAAAACGCTTAAAGGAATTGGATTTAGCTAAATTTGATAAGATTGGGGTTGATAAAAAAATTCCACTCGAAAATCCTGAATGGAAATTTGAAAAAGAAAAATAATTTTTTATTATCTCATTCTTCTCTTATCTATTTTTTATAGCTCTATATCAAGATATATTTAATTAACTTTAAATCATAATTATAAATTAAGATCTATTTAAACAAATATATTTAAAGAGGTGAAATTAGTGGATTATCAATTTGAAATATTCTGGTTAGGGCATGCAGCCTTCAAAATTAAAACATTTAATGGGAGAACTGTTTATCTTGACCCATATCAGATTGGAAAAGGGGAAGAAAAAGCAGACATTATTGTTTCAACACATTCTCATGGAGACCATTTTGATTCGAATAGTATAGAAAAAATAAAAACAGATGACACTGTTTTGTTAGGACCTGAAAGTATCACTGACAGTTTGAAACAATTCAATGGCCAACCACTAGAACTAGGGGAAATATTTGATGCTAAGGATCTTTCAATCGAATTAGTGCCAGCATATAATATAAAGAAACCAAACCATCCTAAAGGCAATAAATGGGCCGGTATTATAGTAAGATCAGGAGATAAAAGTATATACCATGCTGGTGATACCGAAAGAATACCGGAAATGAAAGATCTAGCTCAGAAAGAGATTACAGTTGCATTAATCCCTTGTGGTGGAACTTATACAATGGATTTTGATGAAGCTACTGATTCTGCTGTAGATATTAAACCTAAAATTGCTATCCCCATGCATAATCCTTACAATCTTCTTGTATAGAGGCAAAATTGGGGCAAAGATCTGAGTAAGTTTAAGGACCTCTTGGTAAAAAAAGATCCAAGTATTCATGTAGAGATTTTAGAAGAAGGTGGTAAATCCTTAAAGATTTAAATCTATTTTTTTTTATTATTTTTTTTTCTCTATTTTGAGTATTAGTGTATTAGGATTAGTATATATAGGAACATATCTATTGATTCAAAATCTAATTTTGATCTTTTCTATTTGGTTTCCAGAAGAAGTACATAATTGTACTCCCTTTTAATCAATACTTCCAATCTCAGTATCCTCTTCTCAAGTTATAAAACCCAAAATAGAGAGTAAGCCCTATTATTCCTAAGATTAATCCAAATACAGCTGGAGCGATATTCTCATCTCTTTTTATTCCTATTCCACCAAATATTACTGCTAAAATTCGCAAAAAAGGAAAAGTCATTAAAGGAGGACCACCGTAAATATAGGAGCCTAGAAGTCCTATTATTCCACAGATCAACGATACAACTCCAAAACCAGATCCCTCCCCTTTTGTATATACTTGTTGATAATCCCGTACTTGATAAGAAGGTGGTGGTGTTGGGCGTGATATTGGCTTAGTCGGGGGAACAGGTGTTTCCTTCAATCTTGTCCCACAGTTAGAACAAACATTCCATGATTCCTCTATCTCCTGACCACAATAGGTGCAATATGGACTCATGATATTTTATTTTATGATTATTTTGAAAATAAATGTATCATAGATTATAATTTCTTT
>JBHLNY010000373.1:0-2968 GCA_048941065.1 Promethearchaeota archaeon | reverse complement strand
AAAAAACTATTAAAGGCATACTTTTAAATGTCATTTCTAACTGGATTAAAAGATTTATTTAAAAAACCAATTTACGCTATTATAGTAATTGCGTTCGTTATATCTTGGTTTTTAATTTTGTTTGGATATTTAATTATCCCATATGAAGGATACCATCGTTTTGTAGGTTTATTCATTGCAATCTTGGGAGGATTTGTATTTTACCTACTAATAATATCACTCTTCAAACCAATAGATGAACTAAATTACATTATTATTATGATTATTTTCATCACTTCTTTACCATTAATATTAATTTTTAGAGGTGTACTTTTCCCTTTTTATAGATTTTGCTTAGTAGCTAATCAATTATTAACTGCATTATTTGCATTCAAAATATGTATGGATTCCTCAACCAAAATTGACGATTATCTATATAGAAATAAAAAATTTAACAAAATAACACGTATGATTGAGTTTGTAATTTTTGGTGTTTTAACACTTATAGCTTTATTATTTATCTGGAACATTTTAACAAAATTTAGCATTAGAGTTGTAAGATTTAGTGCAAATGTTTTTCGCATTATGTTTTGGGTTGATTTAATTTTAATAGGTTTTGTCTTAATGAGATTAGTATTTATAAGGAAATTTTCAGCGTATATTACCCTGTTTTTTCTGTTAACCTTTTTCTATATTGTCTACATTATTGTGGATCTTATTGCTGAGTTTATCTTTTCAGATGCCGCTAGCACTACTTGGTATTTCTTCTTGATAGATTTAGGATTATTTCTTTATATGATAGGTTCCGTATTCGATAAGGTTGATTATCTAAAGAAAAAATTTAAAATCATACGAGCAGATACAATCTCTATATTTATAATTTTGATGAAATTAATTACTCAACTTATAAAACTACCAGGATTTGAAAGAGTATTAATAGAACCTGCAGAAGTTATTAGATTACAAATATTCTTACTTGTCATTTTCATTCTGTTTACGCTATTATTCGGTATATATACAATTTTTACTCATAAAGAAGGTGAAAAAATAGAATAGTGGAATTATGATCAGAAATGACTCTATTTATTTAATAATAAAATAAATTTTATTTTTTGAATTCTTATATATATTTACCCAAAATGACTGTATCAAATTCTTCTCCTAAATCTGGATTGGAAAAAATAATTGATTATTTTAATAATAACCTTGAAGTAAATCATCCAATCGCAATTGCAGAAATTGTAGAAGATACTGGTTTTTCATGGAGTTTTGTTAAAAAAACACTAATCAAGATAAAAGAAGAATATGATGGATTTCATTTTGAAAAATCTGGAAATACATGGATTTCTTGGAAAGACCGTGATCATATTATTAGAAAATTAGATGATACTTGCTCTCGTTTTCTAATAGATAATGAAAAAGAATGTTAAAGAATTAATCTTTTAGAATCTAAACAGAATTTCAAATGGTAAGTCTCTGAATTTCTTTTCAATTTCTGCTTTAAGTTCTTCTGGTAGAGGTTTGAACTTTTCATTATTAAACTCTTGAACTATGTAAAGGTCAGGATTGATTTCTAGCAATAATTTTTTTAAACCTTGTAGGTTTTTTTCATTAGTATTAATATTCCTTATAAAAATACTGCTAATTCCAAACTTCCCATTAAATTCTTTTTTGAATAGACTAATTGCTTTAATTATATTATCAAGCTTCACATCCTCATGAGGTCTAGCAATCTTTCGAAACTCTTTTAGATTAATACTATCTAAATGAATTACTATTAAATCACATATAGAAAAATCACTTCTAACATCTTCTCGCTCCAAAAGTGAACCGTTTAACCAAGAACCTATTTTTAAATTGGGATATTTCTTTTTTATCAATTGTGTAAGTTTTTTAAATCCAGAATAAAGTATAGGGTCTCCGGTGCCTTTTAACCATACATAATCTGGTTCTTCATTCTCTTTAATAAAATCGTCTATTTCTTCAAAAATGTTCTCTGGTGGATAAAACTCCTCTCTTTCTATTATTAGACGGCTAGTGTTTCCAAAAGGACAGTACAAACAATTAAATGAGCATACTTTAAGTGGATTAATATCGACAGGCAACCTGATACCAAAAACCTCATCTTGACGGATTTCTTGCAGATATTTATATTTCAGAAGATTACACCTTCAGAATTTTCAATTTTTTTCCGCTTCTTTTCTTATTAATTATTAAATTCATGTTTAAGTTAATTTTTTTGAAATAATTGATTCATACCAGTAAGGATTTATCCTGGAGTTAGTAATTTTTTGTCTTCTTCTTTTTCAGATTCGTGTTCAAATAAGTTAAACCAATCCCAGATTTCAAGTGCAAAATCAGTGAAAGCAAAACCTTTAGCTGTAATGATGTTTTTATCTTGAATTATCCTAGTATCAATATAAGTTTCCCTAGGAAAAGGGTCTTCCTCACCTTTTTCTTTATAATTTTGTGGTTCTTCTGAAGTAGTATATTTTATTCCATTTAAAATACCTACTTTTGCGAGAAATTCAGGTCCAGCGCAAATTGCAGCTATTAATTTTTCTTCTTCATTTAATTTTTTAATCAATTTATCTAATTCTGGTTTTAGAATTTTTGTACCACCTCCAGGAATTATAATTCCCTCAATATCCCTTGTATATAATATTTCAGAAATAACTTTATTTGGCATGATCATCATTCCTGCTGCACTAGTAACTGGTGATCTATCATAGGCAATGTAAATTACATTGTGATTTTCATCCTCGTTCAAGACAGAACAAGCAAGTGTTATCTCAAAATCTGCAAAACCATCATAAATAAAACATAATATATTTTTCATTTTTCATCTCATGCAAAACTTTGAATTATTACAAAGTGTTCAGTTAATCCTTTCCTTAATTTATTCGATAAATAAAAAAAAAATTAAATAAAATTTCTTATCAAATTATGATTTTAAATCATTAATTTCAGCTAGAAGTTTCTCTGCTTC
>JBHLNY010000084.1:0-12036 GCA_048941065.1 Promethearchaeota archaeon | reverse complement strand
GAAAATAGCAGAACTCTCAAGATATAATTCCACTTCGGCTGCAGTCAGGCTGGGATTCTTCTGGAGCATAAGTGCCACGATACCGGCCACGTGTGGACTGGCCATGGAGGTACCGCCAAGATAGTAGTAACTTGTCCAACCACTCTGTAACTGGTAGGGGCCAACCACCCAGGAACCGGGCGAGGCCACATCCAGGTCTTGCCCGGTCAACTCGCGGCTTGAGAAATCTGCGATGTAGAAATGATCCGGATTAGTAGGATCAGAAACATCGAGTGCATACCACCAGACACCGGGTACGGTCCATTCGCTTACCCAGCCCGAAGCGGCCACAGAAATGACTGGTCCGTAGGCACCTGGGTAGCCCATACCAGCATCACCACGGTTACCGGCAGAAGCAACGATAATGACACCCTGTGCAATAGCGTAATCGATTGCAGCTTTCTCAACCGGATCCATTTGCGGACCGCCCAGGCTCATATTTATCACCACAGGATATCCCGAAAGAGGACCTGCTTTAAGATCAGCCACGTATAATATGCCGTGAGCAGCTACTGAAGACCAGCACCGGCCAGTTTGATTTAACACTTTTACCGGAATGATCGTTGCCTTGGGAGCTACTCCGTTAATTGGAGTTCCAAAAAGACTGTATCCCAGGATAGTGCTGGTAACGTGTGTACCGTGTGAATCCTGGTCGTGCTCCCACTTGTTGGGCTGGGTAGAGACGTGACCTCGCTCCATACCGCCACCGCCGAAACAAATAGCGTACTCGGTGGCTATGCGTTCTTGTGGGAAGTACTGACGCCAACTGTCCAATAAACCGCTGTCCAACACAGCTACGTACACACCGGCTCCGTCATATGGTACTTGTCGATTTGGGAATCCAAAATCTGTGACGTTAGTCGCATCAAGATTCCAGGTGCTAAGGCCATCCGCAAAGTCCTCTACACCGACGGTATCAACTGGTCTGCCATAACGTTCGGCATCGGGCGAGACTGCTTCAACCAAAGGGAGCGCATTGATTTCTGGGATATCGTTCTCACGGGCCCTCATGTGGACCGCATTGATTTGGTCGAGCGTATCCAGGACCGTACCGAGTTTGTTAAGCTCGGTGATGATATCATCTGTGACTTTAGTGTTCAGCAAAACGTTCAAGCCAAGCTGCCTATTCTGGGCAAAGGCCGGGATAGCCGTAAACAGTACAGTAACGGTAAGGACAATGGTAAATAAATCTTTTTCCAAAAAAAGCGAAATCGCATTTCCAATCTTTCTTCTTGTCATTTTGATATCCTCCTGTTTCAAATGTTTGTTTTTTGTTGGAGTCATAGGGTTTCCTGACAAACTATTAGATTATTAAATTGGATAATCACATTTTTTTAGCACATTGGCTCATTACCTCCTTTCTGATTCGCTGGGCTTTGATACTCGTGAGCAGGCAGTACAAGGAGCCTGCTTTCACAAAGACATACGCAAAAAATTCCATATATTGCAGGAATTTCAAAAAAATGGGATTCATTACTCCTGAAGCTTCCATTTACTAGTATTTTCAGATAAAATAACATTCAGATATGCTTAAGCATCGAGCGAGTGCTTCTAATGTGGTCAGCAGATTCAAGGTCAGCAAGATTTACTCGGTTTTGGAAAATTTTCAGTTTCGGAGTGACGGCCATGAAGTCTGATGAATATACAAGTATGGGAGGGGCTCTGGGAAGCTTTCAGGCTACCCACTGGTCTGCTATCGAAAGAGTAGGATCAAGTGATAATATTGGCAGCAAGGCCCTGGTGGATGATCTACTCAGGACTTATTGGAAACCTGTGTACTGCTATTTGCGGCATAAAGGGTATGATAATGAGCAGGCCAAGGATTTGACGCAAAGTTTTTTCCAGGAAGTTGTTCTGGGTCATGAATTGATTCAACAGGCCGACCGAAAAAAAGGGCGTTTTCGGACGCTTCTCTTGAGGGTTTTGGATCGTTATCTGGTCAGCGCTCATCGAAAAGATACCGCCCGTAAGCGGATCCCCAAAGACAGACTCGTCTCGATGGAAGATTCAACTTTTAGTGAGCTACCGGAGGCAACTATTAATCTGAATTCTGAAGATGTATTTCACTACACCTGGGTGTGCGAGATATTGGATCGCATGATTGAGGAGGTGGAGACTGAATGTCGCCAGCGCGGTATGATTCTCCACTGGGACCTGTTTCATGACAGAGTTCTGGATCCGATCATAAATTGTACTGATTCACCACCACTGGAAAAACTCTGTAACGAATATGGAATTGTTTCAAAATCAAAGGCCTCCAGTATGATTTTTTCCGTCAAAAGGCGTTTTCGATCTGCAATGAAACGTTTATTGCGCAAATCGGTGGCATCAGAGGTCCAGATTAATGAAGAAATGCTGGAATTAATGAAGTTTCTTACAAAAGGACGGCAATATTGCCAATAAGTTGCGTATGATATTGTAAAGGGATAGATGTACTGTCTTAATATTTAGTAGATGTCGAAGTCAGAGATTTGAAGAACATCATATCCCTTAGGTCTTTGAGCATCGAGATGAGAAAAAAGAGAAAATCCACGTTCGGACTGAGGCTTGACCAACTGGCGGACCTCTTCGCCGTGGCTGCAAAAGATCGAGCAACGACAGAAGCAAACCACGCCGACGGGCATCTGGCACAAATGCTCCGCTGCCAGCTTACCGAAGTTTTGCCGGGAAGTGTATTGTTGTTTCCAAGTGGTACGATAAGCTCAGACAACAAACAGTGCGACCTAACTTCACTGGCAGGTCGGTCATTGCTACAATTATTTCTCAGCTCCGAAACGAGTATAAGCCAGTTGGAAGTGATCAAGGAAGCAAGCAAACGCTTGACCACAAAATCAGTTTCAGAGGCGGAACTTGCCATGGCAACAACAATATATCATGCGGCTATCGCTAGTTGCATGGTACATCATGCAAAGAAGATCACTCAACACTCTTATGAAAAGCTGGATGAGTCTTTTGCTTTGTTGATCGATAAAAGATGGATGGCCTCTGAACTTGCAGAGCTGTTTTCTTGGGCTCGGGATATTTGCAAGAAAAAGAGAGTAAAGAAATGAAAACAGACAATGAAGACAAGCACGATCGTCTCCCGTCCGTCAGTGGTCCTTCGCTGGGCCCGGCAAATCTGTCGACTCCACCCGAAGTCGAAGGATACGAGATTCTTCGTGTCCTTGACGAAGGTGGAATGGGTGTTGTGTATTTGGCTCGACAGCTGGTCCCGGTCCAACGTCAAGTCGCGCTGAAAATCGTCAAGCCCGGCATGGACTCCAAGCAGGTGGTTACCCGTTTTGAAAGCGAACGTCAAGCTTTAGCTCTATTGGATCATCCCAATATTGCACAGGTGTACGATGCAGGAACCACAAAAGATGGGCACCCTTACTTTTCAATGGAATATGTTGGTGGTTTACCCATCACAGAATATTGTGATAAGCACAGACTTAGTATCGAAGAACGGCTCAAGCTGTTCATTCAAGTCTGTGAAGGTGTTCAACATGCACACCAGAAAGGGATTATCCACAGGGATATCAAACCTTCTAATGTCCTGGTTTATAAAGAGGGAGACAAACCACTTCCCAAAATTATCGACTTTGGGGTTGCAAAAGCACTCACTGCACCATTGACAGAGAAAACCTTCTTTACTGAACAAGGCCAGCTACTTGGCACACCCGAATACATGAGTCCTGAGCAAGCGGAGATGACCATGCACGATATAGACACTCGCTCGGACATTTACTCGCTGGGAATTGTGCTATATGAGCTTTTAACGGGAGCACTGCCATTTGAGCGCAGGGAATTGGAAAAGGTTGGCTTTGCCGAAATCCTGAGAACCATCCGCGAACAAGATCCACCACGGCCCAGCATCCGTCTATCGAGTTTGGGTAAAGATACGAGACATGTTGCGGAAGCGCGTAAAACCAGCCCAAACCTGCTGTCAAGACTTGTGCGTGGCGACATGGACTGGGTTGTGATGAAGTCGTTGGAAAAAGAACCGAACAGGCGTTATGATACAGCCGCTGAGCTGGCGGCAGATATCCGAAGACATCTCAAGAGCGAACCGGTACAAGCCGGGCCACCTTCTGTATCTTACAAGTTACGTAAGTTCGTCCGGCGTCATCAGGTGGTAGTACTAGCCGCGTCAATGGTGGTCGTAGCTCTGGTAGCAGGCTTTATAATGGCCATGTATGGCCTTTTCCAAGCGCGACAAGAGCGTGACCGAGCCGTGGCGGCTGAAGGTGAAGCTATCGCACAGCGACGGGAGGCTGATAAGCAGCGCAGCGAGGCTGAAAGGCAGGGGAATCAAGCCAAAAGAAGTCTTTACTGTGCACAAATGCTCATGGCACAGCAGAATTGGGAGGATGGTCGTGTGGCAGGACTTCAGGAAATTCTGGATGCCTATCGTCCTAAGCCAAAAGAACAGGATTTACGCGGTTGGGAGTGGTACTACCTCAAAACATTATGTAACCAGAATCTTCTAACGTTTAGCGGACACAAAAAAGCAGTGCGTTCTGTAGCTTGGAGTCCAGATGGTCGCTACATCGCTTCAGCTAGTAATGACAAGACTGTCAGGATTTGGGATTGGCTTGCAAAGAAAGAGATCTGTGCATTGAAAGGACATATAGGGGATGTTCACTCAGTGGCTTGGAGCCCGGATAGTCAGCGATTAGCCTCCGCCAGTAAGGATGAAACAGTCAAGATCTGGGATTGGTCTAACAGGAAATTGGCTCTTACGCTAAGGGGACACGAGGGTCCGGTCCATTCTGTCACATGGAGTCCGGATGGACAGAAGATAGCATCAGGGGGCGAGGATTCGACCGTGAGAATTTGGAATGCAAATACGGGGCAGGAGTCACTTTGTCTCTCCTGTGAATCAAGATCCCAGTCTGTTCTGTCGGTGGCTTGGAGCCCGGATGGCCAATGGTTGGCGGCAGGACGCAAAAGTATATCCGAGGCAAACATAGGAATAGTTACGCTGTGGGATATGAAAACTTTGCAATATCGCGATTTGTACGATCAGGAGGCACTCGGAGCAGCCATCTCGGTATCCTGGAGCCCGGATAGCCGGTTCGTAGCATCAACTCATGATTGGTGGGCGATCAAAATCTGGGATCGGATCACCGGAAAGAAGGAATTCGTACTCCGTGACCATAAGCAAATGGTTTACTCAGCGATGTGGAATTCTGATGGGAAGCGTCTGCTTTCCACCGGCGATGATCAGACGATCAAGATCTGGGATTTTGCGACAAAAGAGGTAGTCGTCACATTATGTGGGCACAGAGGCTCTGTGTATACGGCCGTCTGGAGCCCGGACGCGCGTTATATAGCATCCGGCAGTGAAGATGGAACAATCAAGATCTGGGATGCAACGAAAACAGATGAGGCAGTCAGTGAGCGTCAATTTAGTAATTGGGTAAGTTCTGTAAACTGGAGCCCGGATGGGCAGAAGATCGCTACGGCATATCTGACACCCATAGTCGAGATCTGGGATCCAGTTACTGGGCAGGAGATGCTCAAGTTGCGAGGACACACAGATAAGGTCTGGTGCGTGGTGTGGAGCCCGGATGGTCAGCGATTGGCCACGGCAAGTAAGGACAAAACTATAAAGGTGTGGAACGTCACTGGAGGACCGCCGATACTGACTTTGCGTGGTCACAGGGACATAGTGTTTTTTGTGTCTTGGAGTCCGGACGGGAGAAAGCTGGCATCGAGAGGCCACGAAAATAATCTAATAGTCTGGGATGCAGAAACCGGAGATACAATCTTCACCCTGCCAATAAAGCGCAACTTTTGGGCACATCCAGTAGAATGGAGTCCGGATGGTTTGTATCTTGCCTCTGGGGGAGAGAAGGATCGAGTCATGGTTTGGGACGTGGGCAGTGACAAGATCCTGCACGTACTTCGCCGTGGAGGTTCTCGTGTTTTGTCAGTTGCCTGGAGTCCAGACGGAAACCAACTAGTGGCAGGGAAAGAGAACGGAATGATCCAACTTTGGGAAGTGAAAGAGGAACGGCTGGTGTTCTCACTCCAAGGACACGCAGATCGAGTACGCTCAATTGCATGGAGTCCGGATGGAAAGAGGCTGGCCTCAGCTTCTACGGATGGAACAGTTAAGATCCGCGATGCAGCCACAGGCGAGGAAGTCCTCATCCTGCTTGTGCATGAAGGCGAGGTATCCTCTGTGGCATGGAGTCCGGATGGGAAGCGATTGGCCTCTGGCAGCTTTGACTCTACCGTGAAGATCTGGGATGCATCATTGGGTTATGAACTAGAAAGTGGTTCCAGTTTACGTACGATCTGGAAAGCCATAAGGTCTAATAGACTGGATCAAGCCGCTCTTTGGATAAAAAACATCCGTTCGTCAGGTGACCAGGCTGATAACGAGACCCGTGAGGGCATACAAGTTGTCGCAGAAGCTTTGGCTGAGGCTTATCATCGTAGAAGGAAAACCACCGGTCAAAGTGACAAAAGATATATCAGAGCTATTGAAGATTATCGCTCTGCAATGAATTTCGACCCAAACTACTTGCCCGCCTTGAATGATCTTGCTTGGTTGCTGGCTACGTACCCAAAGGCAGAACTACGTGACGGTGTCGAAGCAGTCAAGCTTGCTATTAGAGCCTGCGAACTGACAACCTGGAAGGACTATTGTTACCTCAGCACACTTGCCGCTGCGTATGCTGAGTCCGGTGATTATGAAGTCGCAATGAAGTGGCAGAAACAAGCAATCCATTGGCTTCCAGACGTTAAACGGCCCTTATTGCAGCGTACCTATGAATACAGGCTAAAGCAGTACGAGTCTGGTAAGACTGGTCGGCCTTACCATCAGGATATCGTCGGCTGGTGGAAGTTAGATGAAGGTGCTGGAACAAGTGCATTAGACTCAAGTGAATATGGTAATCATGGCTTGCTAGGTGGCGGTCCACAGTGGGTAGACGGGAAGATAGGTAGCGCTCTGAAGTTTGACGGTATTGATGATTATGTTGACTGCGGGAATTTAGATGTCCTTAATTTTGGAATTGGAGATTGGACAGTATCTACGTGGATAAAAACTTCACAGACTAGCGCGGGTGATGAAAACAAAGGTATTATCTTCGTTAACGGAGGAGATTTTGGTGGCGGGAAACGCTACGCATTGGCTTTAGGTGAAAGAATATCGGGTGCGATTACCCTAACCACAGATGATAATTCTGTCAAACGTCAAGCAACAAGTAGTGTATTAGTCAACGACGATGCATGGCATCATATCCTTGGGATGAGAAATGGGACGTACTTGCTCGTATATATCGATGGTGAATTAGATGGGCACAGCACTGTTCCTGATGGATACGACCTCTCCGGTACGTCTCAGCATAATGCCTATGTTGGTGTGATAACAAACAACCAGAATGGTACACTAATCAAGCATTTTGAAGGCATAATCGACGAAGTGCGAGTTTATAATTATGCCCTTACCCAACAAGATATCAGAGAGTTATATGAAAGTACAAAAGGTGGTAAAGTGGGAAATTAAAATTGAGCTTACTTCGCCCCCAGTGGAGGGATAAGTCAGCCTCATAAATATCGCTCTAAGGTGTTAAACGTTGTTAATCAATTTTTTAGGAGAGATGAAATGAAACGGTTAATAATAATTTTTGTAATTGTGGTAGTTATTTCGATAGCTACAAATCTGGCGCAAGCGACTATCCGAAATGTTCCGAGTGTTGCATATCCTACGATTCAGTCTGCAATAGATGCTGCCGTTAATGGTGATGTGGTTATTGTAGCTGACGGTATCTATACTGGAGCAGGTAATCGGGATATAGATTTTCTCGGAAAGGCAATAACGGTCTGTAGTGAAAATGGGCCGGAAAATTGTATTATAGACTGCCAAGGCAGCGCCGGTGATGAACACCGGGGATTCTATTTCCACAGTGGTGAGACATCTTTGGCCGTGCTCGATGGTTTTATCGTAAAGAACGGATATAAGCATCCGGGCGCAGGTATTTTTTGCAGCTATTCAGGTCCGATTATTAAGAATTGCAAAATAACTGAAAACACCGCAGAATGGCTTAATGGCACGGGAGGTGGCTGCTATTTTTCCAATAGTTATGCAGGCATTATTAATTGTCAAATAACTTTTAATTCTGCGATTGGAACAAGTACACATAGTGGTAATGGTTGGGGCGGTGGAATTGCTTGTGAGAGTTCAACTCTTAAAATTAAAAACACTCAAATAAATAATAATTATGGTACTTGGTCTTCTGGGGGAGTGGGTGCAGGATGGAATTCCAGCCTCTATATAGAGAATTGCGTAATCTCTCATAATTCATCGCAGGTTAACAGCGGCCTTAGTTTTTGGGATTGCAGTGCCACTATCACGAACAGCACAATCACAGAGAACTCTTCGGTATTTAGCAGCGGCGGACTATTCTTCGGCCGCTCCAGTGCCATCGTGGTGAATACTATTCTCTGGGGTGACAGCCCAGAAGAGATCGTTTTAGGAGAAGGAGGTTCAATTAGCATCAACTACTCCGACATCCAAGGCGGTTGGCCCGGGGCTGGCAATATAGATGCCGATCCGTTTTTTGTTGACGCTGCTAATGCCGACTATCATCTGCTACTTGATTCACACTGCATCGATGCTGGTGACAATACAGCCGTGACTTCTGGGACCGACCTTGATGGCAATCCACGTATTGTCAACGGTATCGTTGATATAGGTGCTTTCGAAGCGCAACCTCCAGATCCCGTGCAGTTGCTGAAAGAACTGGCTCAGCAGGTTATTGACTTGAACCTTAACAGTGGGATTTCAAATAGTCTTGATGCGAAGTTGAATGCTGTAATGAAAGCGATTGACGATGTCAATGATAATAACAATGTGGCGGCTTTCAACACATTAGTAGCCTTCATCAGAGCTGTTGAAGCACAAAGTGGTAAGCAGATGACGGAGGTAGATGCAGATTCTCTAATTGCTGCTGTAGAAGTGATTATCGCAATGCTTCAGTCTGAGTAATTTTGATTTATGAAAGAATAAACAATGATCGTGCAAGATCTTTAAATCATTACCAAGTAAAATCTTTCAGGAGCTAAAAAACACCCTCAAAACACGGTGACAGCATGACACCAAAATGACACTACAAATATCATATTTGACGATAAACAAAATCACCAAACCTCAAATTTTTACCAAAAAGTGAAGATTTTTTCGGAATTTTTTACTTCTATCGGATTAAGTAGACGGTGAGAATGAAATGTATGAATCATGTAATTCCTTTTTGAATAAAAAAGTGCTGGCAACTCTGTATAACTACCAGCACTTTAGCTATATTGAACGTTTTGTTTTTTCTCTATAGACGAGTTTTTACTTCCAATAGGTAAACTAATCAACTTATTCAGCGGGTGGAACTTCCTCAAATAAATGCTCAGCAAGGACAATCAGATCCTGTACATCTACTAATCCATCTCCCCAGGGCATCGGGCCAATATCGCACAATGGCTCATCTGTACCCCAGTTGTCAACCATAATGCACATGTCTGCTGAGTCCACAATTCCATCGTCGTTGAAGTCAACGACAGGAAGGATTGGGGCCTGCCATATGTCCTCGCCACCGACTCCGCCGGGTCGGGGGGCTTGATAGTCGCCAAAATAAAGCGACAGGCCATCAGGTGAGATACTCGGATACCACTCCCCGTAAGCCGTGTTGAGGGGCCATCCAGGATTGAGCGGGGGTCCCCAAGGCTCACCAAGGGTTGGCCTTGTGGTTACCCATATGTCGTGATCACCTCCCCTTGGCCGACCGGAGCTAAAGAAGAGCAACAGACCATCGGCCGAGATGCTCGAGGGACCATCGTGAGCTGAACTGTTGATAATTGGCCCAAGATTCACCGGCGTGCCCCAGTCGTCTTCTTTGGTTGCCCGCGTCATCACGTATATGTCGTGCCAACCTGACCCACCGGGCCGCATGGAGCTAAAGTAGAGCGACAGGCCGTCCGCCGAGATGCTCGGCCTGGAATCGGCCGCCGAACTGTTGACAGTTGGCCCAAGATTCATGGGCGTGCCCCAGTCGGCGTGTTTTGTGTCCCGCGTCGTTAGCCACAGGTCATAATCACCGAGCCCGCCGGGCCGACGGGAGACGAAGAAGAGGGTCAGCCCATCGGCCGAGATACTGGGGAGACCATCGAAAGCCGAACTGTTGACAGTTGCGCCGAGATTAACTGGGGCGGACCAGTCGGCATCTGGCGTTGTACGCGTCGCTACCCATATGTCCCAGTTACCATACCCGCCAGGCCGGTCGGAGTCGAAGAACAGGGACAGGCCGTCCGCCGAGATGCATGGGCTAGTGTCGTTATACAAGGTGTTCACCGCTGGCCCGAGATTCGTGGGCTCCCCGAAGGTGAAATCCGCTCTCGCCCGGGTGGTAAAAGCCATCAATACAATATAAAGTGCTGGAAACATCAGGCTAAACTTAATTACTTTCATGCATTTCATTTTTTTTCCTTTCAAAAAAAGTGTTAATAATTTCACATTACATCCTGTGCACAGCTTTATTCGCAGCAGTTCTTTTGTTTAACAACGAAGCTTTTAGTCATTATCAAAGACTCTTTCATCAAACTGCTCTACATATAAACACAGCAGAATTTTCCAATCTTGCGCGAAATCTTTTAATTGTTTTCAAATTTATGGTTAGCTGTAGGCTTACAAAATTATTGATTTATGGTTTGCCAATATTTTCATAATCCGTTATCATTAACTTAGTAGGGGCGGGTTTAATGTATAGTTAGTGCCCAACGGCACGTTTGACTATGTAGAGAATATGAGATATGATGATTACACTGATATGGGCGGGACCGGGGAGGCATTTCTTACAACTCACTGGTCTCTTATCGAGGACATCAAATCAGAAGAGGATAAGAATCGGGCCTTAGTTGGCTTATTGTTAAGCAAGTACTGGAAACCTGTCTATTGTTACCTGAGGCGTAAAGGCTACGACAACGAGCAGGCCAAGGACCTTACCCAGGAATTCTTTTATGAAGCAGTTTTTGGCAGAGGACTGATTCAGAAAGCTGATGAGTCTAAGGGGCGGTTTCGTTCATTTATGTTGATAGCTTTAAATCGGTTTTTAATAAATATCAGGTACAAAGAAACAGCCCAAAAACGCATACCAAAAGATAAACTCGTTCCATTGGATATGATAGATTCACCTGAATTGCCACAAACCCTCTCCACATTAGCACCTGAAGAATCATTCAATTATGCTTGGGTATCATCACTGCTGGAAGATGTTTTGGAAGAAGTAGAAGCGAAATGTAATGAAAATGGTAAAAGCATCCACTGGCAAGTTTTTTCTGATAAGGTTCTCCAACCTGTTATAGATGGAATCAAACCACCTTTATTGAAGGATATCTGTGCAAAATATGGAATCAAAGATGATGCTAAGGCTTCCAATATGATTGTAACTGTGAAAAGACGCTTTCAAGCAGCATTGAAAAAGCAGTTACGCGATTCCGTTGTCTCAGAAGAACAGGTAAGTGATGAATTGGAAGAAATAAAGAGATTTTTCCCGGAAATTGCGCAGGATGGTGAATAGTTGCTGTATTTATTATTAGAGTAATACGGCAAAGCCAATCTCAACAATAATATGATTCTAAGATTGATATAAAAACATGACTAAGAAACGTATATTTGGCTTGGATCCGAAAAAATTGAATAAGCTCCTATCTATAGGCACAGAGGATTCCGATGGATCCGACATTGAGGATAAGAAATCCCCAACTACAGGTAAAGATATTCCGGTAAAGAATATCGATGCGCCAAACGCTAAGGCTTCTTTAGATGTATTAGCCGAACAACCTGGTAATCAGATTGGCCGATATAAGCTGCTCAGGACTTTAGGAGAAGGAGGGATGGGGATTGTCTATCTTGCTGAACAGCAGGGCTCCATTCGTCGACGGGTAGCCCTGAAGATTATCAAGCCCGGTATGGATTCCAGGCGGGTTCTGGCGCGTTTTGAGGCCGAGCGTCAGGCG
>JBHLNY010000083.1:0-12094 GCA_048941065.1 Promethearchaeota archaeon | reverse complement strand
TGAATACTAAGATCAGAGAATACGAAAAGAGAAGCTAAACTCTTGAATTAGTGATCTTGTAATTTGTGGACTCTAGATTAATTTATCTTAAGAATTGAGTCTATATTTTAGTTTATTAATATAAGATAATACTCTAAATAATATTAAGCTTATAGAAGGGACTTTATTGATTTTTTTCTCATAAATTTAAAGATAAATTTGTAAGTTAATCACGAAATTTTTTTCATTATGATTGTCGAATTTTTCGTTTAATAAAATCACTTTTTTGTATACAATGTTTAGTTATTCGAGATCTCAATAAACAATGTTCAGAAGTAATAGTTAATCGTAATATTTAAAAAGCCCACTAGGTCACAAATAGATCTTAGAAAAATAAGAAAATAGTGATTGAACAAGTATGGTGACTCATAATAAAGTCAGAGATCTCCCCCCAAGAATGGAAATCTCATGTGACCTCTGCAAATCAACTAATATTCAAGAAACTAATGAAGGCTATGTCTGTGAAGACTGTGGAATTGTATTGGAAATTCGGAAATTAGAATACCATCGTCCTTATAATAATGATATTCTTCAATATGCTCCTTTGGGGCAGACTCAGATTGGCACAAATCAAGAAAGGCGTAATTCACCTCGCTCGGCTTATCTAAAAAATTTAAATAAGCTTCACTCTATCCAGGATAATGAAAAATCAGTGTTAAATTGTGCTAAATGGGAAATTTCAAGAATTTTTAGTACCCTTGATTTACCGAGATCATATCAAAAAATCGTCTTTAAAAGGTTTAAGAAAGTGCGATCGAAATTTAGGTCTGGAACTAAATATAGAAGTGTAGAAAAATTGGTTCCTATTGTGATCTATTATACCTTTAGACTTGAGAATATTGTAATTAATGAAGCGGAATTAATTAATGTGTCAGGAATATCAAGAAAGGACTTTAACGAATTTAAGCTACAACGAAATTATTATATTCCTGAATATAAAAATCGAATTAGAGAAGAATATATCCTTCAAAAGGTTCTTCAAGTAACTGATCATTTTGCTTTAGATATGGAATTCTATTATCTATCAAAGAAAATAATGTATAAACTGTGGGAAACGATTAAAAATACAACCGATGATGTCATTGCAGGGGTAATAACCTCGATTGCAGCACTTTGCTCATATAAAGAGATAGTGAATGTAAACGCAATTTGTAACACTATTGGTATTCGTATGTCAACGGTTCAGTTTCAAGTTAGAGAAAGAATTTTCGAGAGATTTAGAATTAATGGATTTATCAGCTTAGTCCGCTCTTCTGATCTTTTAAGAAACATCATAGAAAAATTAGGAATTATCGAACCAGAAATACAAAAAGCTAATATACCTACCGATATAGTACAAATAGAATTAGGGAATGCTTCCCAAGTATTTAATTACCATAACGGAATCGGTTACTATTTCTTTGCGGTTAGGGATTATAAAAATAATCCTATGTTAATGAAATTTGAAATCTTCAATTCATTCGAAAAACTTGCTCCCAAGAGAAAAAAAGAAGCTAAAACAGGGATGTTATTCGAATATGAAACCCTAACCTATTATACAGCCAAAGATCCGCCAGTAGATATGGTTTGACAAATACCTTAGTTTAATATTTTTATCTAACTCTATTATTTTTTTCTTCTCCTCTTCTATCCATTTATTATTTTAACTTTTTAATGTTAGATTGGGATCTTTGGGTAGATCCAAATGTTAGTAATTAGAATTTGTAGAAAAATCAATCTAAAAAATTTTTTATATATTTGTAAAATGATCTATTTACAAAATTATAATTAAGTTAGAAAAAGAATGAATGTTATAGGTATATCAGGTACTCCTAGGAAGAGAGGGAATAGTGAAATCCTCTTAAGATATGCTCTAAAACCTTTTATAAATAATGGGTGGAATGTAAAAATTTTTCTTTTAAGTGAATTAACAATAAATCCTTGTAAGGCATGCGACTCATGTAGAGACACGGGTATTTGTATTATTAATGATGATATGCAAAGTATTTATAATGCATTTCGATGGTGTAATGCGATCATAGTCTCAAGTCCTGTTTATTCCAGAAATATAAGTTCCCAATTACTCTCTATACTTGATAGACACTATGCAGTAAATGTTGAAAGACCTTTAGAAGGGAAAGTAGGAGGAGCTATTGCAGTTGGTCGCGGAACCTGTGGAGGTCAAACAATAACAATTAATGCTATTTACACATGGATGCTCTCATGTGGAATTATATGTGTTCCTGGTGAATTAAATGGGGTAACTGCAGTAGCTGACGAGCCGAGTGATATTTTAAACCAAGAAAATCGGTTAAAACAAGCAAAAATTCTTGGATTTAATATTCTAAAAGTAGCAAAACTACTTCAGAAATAAAAAATTAATAATAGGTTGCTTAAATTACTTTATGGGGGCATTTCACTGAATTTTGTATCCAACCGATCTTTTTTCTTTAAATATAACTGATTTATCGTAAAGTAATATAATTACAAATAAAGCATATATATGCAAAAGAAACAAAAAATAGCAATATTTGGGACTTTTTTAATTGTTTTTGGAATTTTACTTAATATTGGAGTTCAAGCAGAAACGGCCCTCTATAGTCAATCAAATGTAGTAAATTCAGTTCATCTTTCTTCCAAACAATATATTGATGATCTTAATTCCATTCTCACAAGAAAGCTTACCGATTATTCAACAACAGGTTATTTTCCCCAAATCTATGAACCTTCCCTTCAGGCAACATATTATGCTCTCTTTATATACAATGCTTTAGATCAATTAGATCAAATCAATTTAAACGATATTTTAGACTATATTCTATCATGCTATGATTCGGATTTGAATGTATTTTATGATAGCTACGCATATCGGTATTTAGATGTCGATCCCTCCCAAAGCTATATGGGCTTAATTAATTTTTATCCATTAAATTCACTTCTTGAAGTTAATTGCTATGCGATTCTATCATTAGATCTACTTAATGGGTTGGATTTGATAGATAATAAGAGTTCCATAGAATTTATTTGGAGTTGTTATAACCCAAATAGTGGTGGATTTATAGGACAGCCTTATAACTCAGGTTTAGAAAGCTTCTTAAAAACATCTACGATGGATAATACCTTTTTAGCGATTCTAGCTTTAGACAAATTAATGGATGACTGGAGCGAATATTCAACACAAAAAACTGAAATTATCCAATACATTGATGGTCTACAAATCTCAGCAAATACCGATTGGCGTTATGGAGGGTTTTACAATGATGATGATATTTCATTTACAAGCCTAGAACCTACTAAAGAACCAAGTCTTCTCTCTTCTTACTACTGTATTAAGACTTTAAAGATATTTGGAGTTGAAGATATAATCAATGAAGTAAGCTTTTATCAATTTCTCAATGAGTCATATATAGATGATAATTATTTTCAAATGTCTAAATCTGAACATAATTTAACCAATATCATAGCAACTGCATTAGGGTTAGAGCTTTCTAAAATAACAAAGTATTCAGGGATAGATGAGACCTCTGTACTCGATTTTATTTTAAGTAATAGAAATTCTCAAGGAATATGGGATTCCTCAACAACAGTAAAAATGCATGAATTAATAGATACATTCCAGATTATCCGATCCCTTTATAGTACTGGTGCTATTTCTAACTTAACTTTGATTGATAAAATAGAAATAACAAATGCCCTCAACTACTTTTGTCAATATAAAGGTTTTTCCTTGATTTCTAAGGATTATACTTCACTTAATTTGATTAATACTATTATATCATCATTTAACTTATTTGATAGAATAGCAGATCTAGATTTACTGGGTCTTTATAACAACATTCAAGAATGCTTTATAAATAGTGTTTATCCCGAAGAATGGTATACATTCATTTCTTATATAGATGCATATCCATTGTATCCAGCATTTCGTTCACGTCCGATTGAATACTATAATACAGGATATCATAATTACATTACTGAAATTGGTATGCCTATGAGCTTTAAATCAATGTTTGATGCCTTAAACGCAATGGAAATAACCTTTAAGCTAGATGAGTTTGAAAGCAGATGTAATCTAACAAACTTAGTTAATGATATTGTAAAAACCCAATTTTTGAATGATTCAGTTCCAGATGCATATGGAGCTTTCTTCCCTTGTCGAGAGGCTACATTCTATTCCTATGAAAGACCAGAAGAAAAGATGTTTTTCGAATATTCTTATTATGCAATAAAATCCTTAGAATTATTAGTAAATTATCTTGGATTCGAAAATCTAACTGATATTTCATTTGATAGAAATGCTCTTTATAGCTATATAGAAAGAAATACAATCGAAACTTCTAATACTCTTTATTTTGATCCTTGGTATACCGATAATCCCGCAATCACTTTACAAAACACCTATTATATGATATATGTGTTAAAATCGATCGATCTCTACAATTTAGATAATAATAAAATCAAAACTTACGTTTTGAATAATCTGGATTATACAAGTATTAAAAGTATTTACTATTCATTTAAAATCTCAGAGATAATTGAATCAAATATTCCATTTGATCTAGAATTAGTTATGAGCCTAGTCGAGTCTGTTTATTCTGAAGCATATCACGAATATTATCTTACACCTAGTAGACAGGAAATTGATCAAGAGACTGTTTTATGGATTTCTGAGATGGTAAAAAAGAAATTTTTTGAATTTGACTCAATCGTACCTAATAAATCTCTAAAAAACAATTTAGAACTTGCGATTCCCTTAGCCTTTATCTTTATTGGTGTTCCTGGATCTGTTATAGCAATATCCACAAAACAATTAAATAAATCAAAAAGAAATTCTCCTAGAAAATAAACCGGTTTTTTTCTTTTTATTTAATCAAGTTATGATAATTCTTTGATGACAACAGAATCGTATTCAGAAGATTCGGTTCGAAAAATTAGTATGATTATAGAACTATTAAACCAAATTATTAATGCATTAGATGGTTTTAGAAAGGATTATACTAAAAAGTTTAATTTCAGTAAATTGATGGATTATTTAAATCTACCGAAGTCTGAAATTGATGATATTATTTATTTAATATTAAATTATCAAGAGAAGTTTAATAGTGTGTTTAAAAATTATCTGATAAAGAAAAAAGTCATTGATGGGAAGATATATTTAATAGCAGAAGAAAAGTCTAAGCTCCATTTAATCCCTAAAAAACCATCTTATAGTGTCCCCACAACAATTAAAATAAAGAAATATCACGCCCATATACTAAGCGATATCATTTATGTATTCAAATATATAAAAAGAGGTAAGGGATTTACTGCAAATTCTAATTGTAATGATTTAATTAATTCATTAAAGGATTTAAAGAAAATACATCCCTACTTTTTTGAAATATATGAAAACGGATTAATTTATCCTTCCAAGCTAGGAATAAAACTCGGAGAATTAGTCCTTTCCTATAACAAAAGTAATAAAGAATTTACTTCTATAAAGATAGATAATTATAAGATTATGGTGATTTCTGATAAGTAAGAGTCTAAAAGGAAATACATTAAATTCTAATCAGATAGAATTTCGAAAATACCAAAATGATATAGCTAAAAAATGTGTAAATATAAATTCATTGGTAGTACTACCAACTGGTTTAGGGAAAACAATAATTGCTGTCCTTGTTGCTGCCAAGACACTGGAATTGTATCCCTCAAGCAGTAAGATCATAGTGCTTGCCCCTACTAGACCCTTAATTAATCAACATTATGAAACGTTTCTTAAAACATTATCAATTCCAGAAGAACAATTCTGTGTTTTAACAGGTAAAATTGCTCCCGAAAAAAGAGCTCATTTATTTCAAGAAAATTCGATTCTGTTTTATACACCCCAAACCTTAAGAAATGACCTTGCAAGTAAAAAGTATAAGCTAACCACGACCTCCTTAATCATATTCGATGAGGCGCATCATGCATCAGGCGAATATGCTTATACTCTAATCGCAGACAAATATAGAGATCAAAATCCCGATGGGACCATCTTAGCATTAACTGCTTCCCCTGGATCCTCGAAAGAGAAAATAACCGAATTATGCAAAAATTTGTATATACCATTGGATAATATTCATATTAGAACCAGAAAAGATAAGGATGTAAAGACATACCTCAAACCAATGGACATTTATAAGATTGGCGTTAATTTAACAAGTTTAATGGAAGATGTTTATAGTGCCATCATAATAATCTTAGAAGAGAGATTGCGATATCTTTCACAACTTAATTTTATCAAAGTAGAAGCAGAATTATTATATAAAAAAATAATTAGAAAAGACTTGCTTAGATTAAATAATGAGCTGGTTAAGATCCTACAAAGTAATGGAGATAAAGCAGGGGTATATACTGCACTATCCATAAATGCTCAAGCTCTTATCTTGTATCATATGCTTGAATTAGTAGAACAACAAGGATTAGACGTATTACTTACTTATCTGGAAAAGCTAAATAAAGATGCTAAAAAGAAAATGAGTTCTAAGGCAATCAAGATATTGGCTTCCGATCAAAGAGTACGAAATGTTTTTTTGGAATTAAAAAAAAATCAAGAATTCTCTCCTGAAAACTTGACTCATCCGAAATATCCGGTTTTAATAAACGTGATCACTGAAGAACTACATAATAATCCAAATTCTCGAATATTAATTTTTGTGAAACTACGGGAATCTGTGAAGACAATTGTGAAAAAGCTTTCTTCTGAACAGAATATTTTTCCTGCACGATTTGTAGGACAAGCAACAAAATCAGAGGATGATAAGGGACTTTCCCAAAAAAGGCAAATTGAAATTTTAGATGAGTTTAAAATTGGAAAATGTAATGTATTAGTTTCAACCAATGTTGGAGAAGAAGGATTAGATATTGCTGAGTGCGATTTAGTGATATTTTATGATGTAGTAGCCTCAGAGATTCGCCTAATTCAAAGAAAAGGGCGTACAGCAAGACATAGAGAAGGGAAAGTGGTCATATTGTATTGTAAAGGAACACATGATGAGATTTATTTATCAATTGCATTAAGAAAGCTCAAAAAGATGAATGTAAATTTAAGGAACCCTCGGCAACTTAAAACTTTATACTTTCATAAAGGGGATTATGAAAAATCAGTAGATTTTGAAGATATAGTTAGAGTAATACCTAAACTTAGACCTGAATCTGAAATTCCCCCCACGATTCATAAAAGATCATATAAAAAGCAATATCAATCAAAATTAGAGGAATTTCTTGAAACTCCCCCAGTTGAAAAATCTGAAAAGCAATTAGAAAAAAAAATAAATATTAAAGTAAGCAAGTTCTTTCCTATGAAATTTGGCTTAAGAAAAAAATTACAGGTAGATAATTTTGAGTATAAAGTTGTAGATTCTGATCTTCACGTTATAATATTTAATAAAGTACTCATCCAGGTATATGATCCTAAAAAAAATTCGATTCTAGAATTGGTACCTGAAATTAATGAATTTAAGGAGATTTGCTCCCTACTAATTTTAATTTTTGACTTTACTAATTTTAAAGAGGAAATTGAAGGAGAAAAGAGAATACTGAAGACTAAAATTCATGATTTTGGGAAAAAATATAATTTGCATATTATTACCATAGACAATTCAGAAGAATTCTACTTTATTGTGAAAGGGATTTTAGAAAATCCCCAAAAAGAGGATTATTAAATAATGGAAGAAAGTGAATGGAAAAAAGATGAGACACCATATCTGGTATTTAAGTGCGTAAAATGTAAACAATATCTCTATGTAAAACCTAAGCAAAAATCAAAAAGATGTCTCCGGTGTGGTCATATGCATAAAGTTTCCAATATTTTAGGAGAGTCCATTTATGGATTATTGCATGCAATAGAAATGGTTAAAAAACGGCAAGATGAAGTTTCCATCAAAGAATTAGGCAGAACTCCTGAATTACGATCATTAAATGATTTTAAAGTACTTAAAAAACCAAAAAGCAAAATCAATAATAAATTCACTATTTTAGTGGATTCACATTTCAATGAAGACCTTATTGAAAAATTTAAAATTATGCTTATTGAATTATCACATATTTATAAGGAATTTCCAAATTATATCCTTGAAATCATGGGAGAAAAGTACAATATATCTCCTTCTGAATTAAAAATATTGACTAGAATTTTTTTAAAGCAAGGAATTCTAATTCCTACTGCAGATGAGTTTTATAAAATAAAGACATCATGAAAAAGAAAAGTGATTGCTATTTTATATTATAAATTCATTTTTAAGAATGTTTTGATATTCCGGATTACGTCTACAAAAAGGGATCTTCTCATTTCCTGAATAAATGTCTGGTGAATCTTGGTGACCAAAGAACTTAGAAAATGAAATAGATATATCCTTTATTCTTATGGGATTTCCTCTAAAGAGTTTATTTTCGTTATATTTTTGAATCTTTTTACTTGATGAATGAGAACTCATAATAACTCAACCTTAAGGATCCTTTATAATGGGTATTTATAAAGAAAAATTATTCTTCAAGGATTTTGTCTTGATTATTTATTTTGCTTGTTAATCTTTTTAAGTATAATTTCATAAAATAGCGCTCACTTTCAGCAAATTCTAGCTTTTGTTTTTTTGTAAGATTTATGCAATTTAATAAGATGGAATGTACTTTTTTTAAAATAACAAGATTCTCATCCATTATATTCTCTAAATTCTTAAATGAAGGATCTTGAGAATCAAAATTATTGTTAGTTTGTATAGATAAATCTTGAGGCTTTTCTAAATCATCCAATGCTTCTTGCGATTTTTTATTATCTGTTTGGGAACCCATTTTTTATCTTAAACAAGCTTTAGATATCTATTAAAATCTAATTATGAGAATATAAAAAGGAAAAAAATATAGATAATTAAGATGCAAAAATTTATGAAATCTTTGTTAATCTTTACCTTTGATGATCTTCTTACATAAATTTATCCCTAATCCTGTTTTCTGATTTAGCACATAAGGATTTTCCTTCTTTACTTGGGATGCAGTATGATATCCTGCATTATATAAAATCCGTGCCCTTGCTCGGGCAACATCATTAAGTCTCAAGACAAGATCAAATAATTCTTCCCGAATGCCATAATGAATTCTAATTCTTAAGGTCTCTGACATTTCTGCAACTTTAATGAGTTTGTTTTGTAAGTCAATTCCAGTTGTACTCAAATTACTTGCGATAATCCCGATGAAAGTGATTATTCTTTCTAAGTTATCCTTTACCGCATATAAATCTCCTGCCATGATATGGTATTTTCCTAAAATCTCATCGATCGGTTCCTCATCAGCCCATTCTAATATTGGTTGTAGCATATTAAAATCTCGAACTCTATTTTCTAATTTTAGAATATCAAAGGATTCTTTGATTAAATCCTGAAAGGAGTTAATCTCTTTGTGTTCGAGTTTGTATCGAATTAAAACTCCAGAGCTTGGATATAAATAGAGACGTATGATTAGCTTGCCGAATTGAGAACATTTTATTGTATCATCAGACTCTTTCATGATTAATCCCTTTCCAAAAAGATAATTTAATATATATTGATTTTTGATTGATTTAGGGATGATATCATTCACATACTTCTGAAATTTAGTATCAGGAAGTTCAATTAAGTATAATAAAAAATAGGTAATATGATCACAAAACTCAAAAGCAAACTCATCTGAAGCAAAATTATCAGAGATGCCATTTTTAAATCCACAAGAGCATTGGATCCCAGAATCAATATCAAACTGACAAGAATATACCCCATAATTTGTTTTTAGGTAACCCGAAATAGTAGAACTAGTTAGCTTGGTAATTTTAATTTGATGATTACATGTCTTCAAATACTTAATTCTATTTGGATCGGAATGCAATTTTAGAATATTTATAGGGGTAATTTCTTTAATAAGGAGTAATTGTTCTATAGGAATATTATTTTTGCTCATTTTCTGCTTGATACAAAACCAGAAGTATGTCCTTTCAAAAAATTGCTTTAATTTATTTAGAGTTATTCGTCTCTCCTCATAAATTCGTAATAACACTTGCTCCTTTAACGTGTTTATTTTATTTAATCCTGAAGTTAAATCATTATATTTAGGAATCAAAGTGTTTACCATTATATCATTTTGAAAAAAATGATCTTCTACCCAGTGTTTTTCCTCAATATCTTTAGTTAAGATGATACCATATCCAACTGTATCAAGTCCAGGTCTACCAGCTCTCCCTAAAATTTGAAATACCTCATTTGCAGAAAAGGGTTTAAAATAAGAAAAACCATTCCCATTCTCATAATACCCGGAGAAATTCTTAATATTTTGGACTGATGTGATATATTTTTTAAAATCCTTTAAAATCACTACTCGTGCGGGTGTATTAATACCTGCTGATAGAGTGGTGGTACAGCAAATAACTTTTAAAATCCTCTTCTTAAAATTATCTTCTATTATTTTACGCTCTCGTGGTAGGAGGCCAGCGTGATGAAATGCGATCCCATGTTTAATCAATTTACGTAGATCTCGATGACTTCCTCTAATCGAATTTAAAGTCTTCTCTAATGCCTTACAGACTGTTTTTTCAGCATCTTCCAGATAATTATTAACCAAAATTTTAAGATTTTGAGCTATTTGTTGTGCTCCCCTCCTTCTATTTAAAAATATTAATACTTGACCTTTATTCTCTAAGGTCTTTTTAACGATTTTTTTAATGGTAGAATCCTTATTTTGCGTGACTTCAATTTGATAATGTAAAGGCACAGGTCTTGTATCTGAGGTAATTAAGGTTGTTTTATTTCCTAATGATGATAACCAAGAATTAAAAAATTCTGGATTGGCAATAGTTGCACTAAGTCCTAAAATCTGTGGATTATGGAGAAATTCATTCAGTCTCACAATTAAAGACTCTAAACGGGGACCACGATCACTTTCTCCAATGATGTGGATCTCATCAATAATAACGGTTGATATATCAAAAATCCACTCCTTATCATAAAAATTTCTTAAAATTGAGTCCATTTTCTCATAGGTAGTAACAATAATATTGGATTTCTCTAATTTCGAATCATCTACATCATAATCTCCAATAGATAATTCAATTTTTACCCCAAATTTACTGTAATTCTTTTTAAAGTAGAAATATTTCTCTGTAGCTAATGCCTTATAGGGAACTAAATATACAGATTTTCCAAAGCTTTGAAAAATGTTATTGAAAGCACACACTTCACCAATTAAGGTTTTACCACTACCAGATGGAGCACAAACTAGAAAGGATTTTCGAAAGAAGAGTCCTTTTTTAATCGCTTCTTTTTGAATCTCTCTTAGTTTAAATATTTTATTTTCAAATAGAACTCGTAAGATTCTTTTATCTAAAATATATTTGAAAATTGTTCGGTTTGTATTTGAATCTATCTCATCCTTTTTACTATCATCCACAAAATTCATTATTGTCATAAAAATCACCTATATCAGAATGGATTTGTCCACTTTTTCATGATTTGCTTGAAGGTTTCTGAATCTCTGGAAATCTCGATGCTCTTTATAACACCAATGTTTCGGATATATAACTGTGAATTAAAATAACAAATTAAGGCATGAAGGGGATTCCCATGAACATGAATGTGAGGGTAATGGAAATATTGAGAAGGATTTAGATCTTTTAAGACACTTAATTCAATCCCAATCTCGAGTTCTTCTTTACAGAATGGACATTTTACCTTTTTTTTTGCCTTTTTTTTAATTTCATTTCCATTCTTAATCTTTCCATAAACGATTACGATTTTCCATCACTTTATTTTTTTACCAGATTAGATAAAATGAGAGTTTATAAAAGAAAAAGTGAGACATAATGATTTTCTAATCAAAATGAATTATGACTTCTAAAATAAATCTCAACTCTTAAACTCAATTTTTTTTCTTTAAATATAAAGGTAATAATAAAGAGTGATACGCATGACGGATATTGAGGAGAGCTTATTGGGAAAAAAACTAGATCTCAAGGCATATTATGATTTGGCACAAAGAGCATTTGAAGATAAAGATCTATCTCAAGCAAAAATAATATCTGAAAATGGTTTGAAAA
>JBHLNY010000082.1:0-12102 GCA_048941065.1 Promethearchaeota archaeon | reverse complement strand
GAGATTGACAATTACTACAAAGAACATGAGATATATGAATCAATTTGTCAAGTATCATTCGGTATCAATCATAAATTCGAAAAAACCCCACATACAATTTTTTACTTCTCAAAAGAAGAAATATCTACAGATCCAAAAACAATAATTGATTACGTAGTAATGCATATACATAATTTCGATCCAACATTAGCACCTGACGGAAAAACAGTTGTGACATTTACCTTAAAAGCTAGTGACTTTGAATTCTGGCAATACCTTAGAACAAATAATCGCACCAAATATAATGAAGAAAAGGATCGGATAGTAAATATTGCTTTGGAAATACTTGAAAAGTTTTTTCCTGAAACTCGAGATAAAGTAGAAATACGTGATGTTGCTACTCCTGCTACTTATTATAGATATACAAATAATTGGCAAGGAAGCTGGGAAGGATGGATACCTACACCAATATTAACTAACAAAATGAAACGAACACTTCCTGGCTTAGAATCATTCTATATGGTAAGTCAATGGGTCAATCCTGGAGGAGGATTGCCACCAGCACTACTTGCAGGAAGAAATGTAACACAGATTATATGTCACGAGGATAAAAGGGTATTTACAACCAAATAATTATAAAAAAATTTATCTCTAATTTTCTTAAGATGAAAGATTTCTCTTCTTAATGGCTTTATTCCTCTAGAAATCCTTAAATAATAAGTATAAATATAGGATTATGCTGTATAGTTTCAGTACTATACAAAATCCAATCCAATATCAAGAATATAAAGGAGGTAATAAAATGATTTTTTTGGCGTATTGGGAACTTAATACTGATTTTGATCCTTCAGAATTAGCAGGACTTGCCCAAACATTAATAAGTAAAAAATTGTGGCCGGTAGAAGGTACTAAAGAAATCGCATGGTATGTTAGCACTACTGATTATTGGGGTATAACCATAGTAGAAGCGGAAAGTGAGGAACAAATGACAGAAATAGTAGGCATGTGGAGAATTGCTAAACCTGGTATTTTTAAGTTTGTAAAAGCCACTCCTGCGATGGAAATAGTTAAAATAGTCCCAATACTGATGAAATTGGCAAAGAAAATAAAAGAATAAAAAAAAATAATAAAAAACCTTAATTCAAATCTTCTTTTTTTTTTATTGAATAAAGTGATAAAGTATGGTGTATTTATTTTATACTACTTTTTCTTCTCAATTTGATACTTTTACTATTGTATGGAAAGAAACTGATTCTGATATACTGATACAACGTGTATTTCTTAGTGATCCTGAACATAAATCTGAAGTTAAAGCTCTGGAATCTTTCAAAAAAGTTAAGTTAGCATCAAATTCATTAATCACAATACTTGGTGAGAAAATCCAGCGATTTCTTAAAGGAGAAAGGGTTGATTTTGACTTAGAGCTACTTAATTTTGATGGCTGCTACGAAATTCAAAAGAGAGTACTTTTAGCTGAACACGGGATTCCAAGAGGGTGGGTTAGTACCTATATACGAATTGCAATTAAAATAGGAATACCAAGAGGAGCTAGAGTAGTTGGGAATGCTCTAGCCAGAAATCCTTTCCCTATTATTATTCCTTGTCATAGAGCAATTAAAACAAATGGTGATCTCGGGGGATTTCAGGGTGGTCTTGTTATGAAACGGAAATTGTTGGAGCTGGAAGGAATAGCGTTTTCAGAAGGTGGAAAAGTTATTACTGATAAAATTTATTATTAAAAAAGTGAAAAGATGAGAAAATCAAATAAAATCTAATTGGTCAATTTTAAAGGTTTTAATTCACTTTATTTTTAAACACCATTTAAAAGGTTATTAAAATGATTGAAACAAATATCACCAAGATGTTTGGATTAAAACATCCAATTTTTAGTGCACCAATGGGACCTTTTTTTACACGTGAACTAGCGCTTGCTGTAAGTGAGGCTGGCGGTTTGGGTGTTTTATCAAATGTTAATATAGTTGGGACGGATCCTGTAGAAGAACATAAAGCAAGCTTAGAATATATGATTGAACATACAGATAAACCTTTTGGTCTTAACATTCTTACATCTCGTAATAATAGGGGGGTTAGACATATGGTTAGGGACTTACCTCGTATAGTTATGAATAATCCAAGAATGAGAGATCAATGTAAATATTGGCTTACTTCTGCCGGGTCATCAAAAATATTACCTGCTTCAAAATACTTTCAAGAATTGCGGGAAAATTCGGAAATAAAACATTTCCATGTAGCACCTGCCGTATGGTTAGCACAAAAATGCGTAGATTCTGGAGTAGATGGAATAGTAGTCACTGGTACTGAAGGAGGTGGTCATCAATCTTATGAAAGAGTCACAACTCTCGTTTTACTTCAACAAATTAATAATACTTTTCCTGATTTACCCAAGATCGCATGTGGAGGATTCGCTACAGGACAAGCTTTAGCAGCTGCTTTATCACTGGGCGCGGGTGCAATTGCCATGGGTTCTCGATTTATTGCTTCAAAACAAAGTGAGTTCCATGAGAAATATAAATCTTTAATACCACCAGGAAAGCCTCAAGATACAGGACTTTTTACCGGTGCATTTGGACCAATTCGTCTTTATAAGAATAAGTATGCATTAGAACATCCCGCTCCTTCCTCTAAAGAAGAAATGATAGCATATGAAGAATCTATAACCCCAGAGCAAAGAGTTCATGATTTAGGAGCATATGATAGGGTTTATAATGGAGATATAGATACTGGGGCAGTTTTACTTGGACAATCAATTGGAATTATTAATAGTATTGAGAATGTCGACGATATTATTGAGAGAATAATTAAAGAAGCGGAAATTGTAATTAAAAACAATTACTCAATGATAAAATAATAATGCGAAATAAATGGGATAAGTGGTTCAAGACAATTGGAAGAATCAAAAAGGATTGGGATCTTAGGTGGAATGTCTTATGAATCTACTATTAAATATTATGATTTAATTCTCCAAAAATATTATGAGAAATTCAATAATTATAATTATCCTGAAATTGTAATTTTTAGTTTAAATTTTCAGAAAGTAATTGATTATGAATTAGGAGATAATAGAGAAAGATATATTGAATATCTCATGAGTGGTATTAAAGCATTAGAAAATGCAGGGGTTAGTTTCATCTTGTTGGCGGCAAATTCTCCTCATGCGGTTTTTGAAGATTTGGAGAACCAATCTACTATTCCACTTTTAAGTATAGTTGAAAGTACAGCTCAAAAAGCAATAGAAGAAAAAATGAAGAAATTGTTATTAACAGGGATAAAGTTCACTATGCAATCCACATTTTACCAAAATTATTTCAAGAATTTAGGTATTAATATAATTACTCCATCAAATCAGGAGCAGGATGAAATTAATAGGATTATTTTTGATGAATTAGTAATAGGGTTTTATAGGCAAGAAAGTAAGCAAAGACTACTTCAAATCATTAAAAATTATGAAGTAGATGGAGTGATTTTAGGTTGTACAGAATTACCTTTAATAATTAATCAAAACGATATTGATATAAAATTACTTGATACTGTGGAACTTCATGTAAGAGCCGCATTAGAATATTATTTAACCTTATAATAATTGTCTGAAAGTTTTTTTAATTCCCAAGTGCTATTTATTATAATTACTATTAAGTGGTAATTGCTTATTGGACGTTTTAAACTAACAAAAATAGAAATTAAAGATTTAACACCGATCTTATTAGTCATGCTATTACTTTTTGTATCAATAGCTTGTGCTAATATGCTTATTCCTAGTTATGCGGTAATTCAAGAAGAGTTTAATATATTAGTAGCGCTAATAGCAATTCCAGATGCTTTTTTTATTCTAATTAGTGCATTTTTTGCTTTAATATGGGGTTACTATACAGATAGAATTGATAGAGGGAAAGTAATATTAGCTGGAGCTTTTTCTTGGACAATTGGAATGATGCTAACAGCTTTCTCAACTTCGTATTTAATGTTGGTGATCTCTAGAATGGTAAGTGGAGCAGGGTTGGGTTGTGTTTTACCAGTAGGGTATTCAATTATATCAGATGCAATTCCTCCTGATGAGCGATCTGGTTGGTTTGGAACCCTTGCAATTTTAAGCTCTATCTCTAATGGGATCGGACAAGCACTCTCTTCTTTTCTTGGACCAATTTTAAGTTGGAGGTTTCCTTTTTTTCTTCTCTCTGGAATTAGTATAATAATTATAATAATATTGTTTTTTGTAAAGATTCCTAAACGTGGTATACGTGAAGAGGAATTAATCGAATTAGCTGAATTAAATTTAGAATATAGTTATAGAATTTCTAAACAAGACTTATCAGAAATCTTCAAAAAAAAGACCAATCGATATTTAATAATACAAGGATTTTTTATGATCATTCCTGGCACTATTTTAGTATACTTCACTACTGCAATGTTAAACCTTCACTATTTTGATGATTTACCGAGTGAAATTCGACTTCAGACGGCTACAATTTTTGCAGGTATGTTAGGGATTGGTTATATCCTTGGAAATATGATTTTATCTTATTTAAGTGATATATTATTTAGGAGAAATAAAAAAAATCGTACAAGATTGGCAGCATTCTGCATGATAGTTGCAATCCCATTTGCAATAGGTATGTTGTTATTTCTAGAGCCTGTTAGTGCGGGTTCAATAGACATTACATATCCCGACCCGATACCCACCTCAGAAATAGCTAGGTATATCTTCTTAACTATTAAAGAAATATTTACTGTATATCCAAATTATATTCTCTTTTTTGTTTTTGGTTTGGTTGGATCGACATTAGGTGCAGGGCCAGTCGCTAATAAAAATGCGGTTATGCTAGATATAAATTTACCTGAACATCGAGGTACTTCTGCATCGTTTTTTAATCTTTCAGAACAAATTGGTAAAAGTGCAACTTTATTTATCTCCTATTTTTTAATTTCTCTATTGGGCAGTATATTTAATATGTTATTTCTTTCAATTTTCTTTTGGATTCCTGCAGCTATATTATGGATTCTTGCCACAAAAAGCGTAGAAAAAGATATGTATGGAAAAATGATGATTTTATCAGAAAGAAAACAAATTAGTTTAATAGATTATATCTTTGAATTAGAAATTCAAATAGACAGAGCAATTCAGAAAGTTCAAGATTCAAAATATTATATATTAACTGATATTGATAAATATAATCAATTATTAAACGATGCCGTTACTATATTCAAGTTTTGCGAGAAAGAAGGAGAATCCCGAAGTATTACTAATATTGTCCAGAAAGCTCATATAATGAAATTAAGAACTTTATTATTCTTACAAGAGACAAACAAAATATATAAGGAATTAGATAAAGAGGATTTATCCATATCTGAAAAAGAAGATTTACAAAAGGATTTAAAACAAATATATCTAAGAATTAGCGAAGGCGAAGAAAGTACATTTGGAATGATTCAGACATATTATGAGGATGCATATCTCAAAATTCTTGAAGCAAGGTTAAATCGAAAAAATCATCTAATAAGAGGATTAGGTAACGTTATAGAAGCAATCAATATTTATGAAAGAGTAAAATACTTATTAAAGGAAAGAATTGAAATTGCTAAAGAAAAAAATAATTTATCAGAAGAAGATTCTATAGTTTTGTATAAGGAACAGGAATTATTAGATAAATGTTTAAAATCTCTTAAAGCTACTATAAAATTAAAAGAAGAAATTGAAAATGCCTTTAACCAATTGAGAGTAAAAGGTATTAGTAAGAGAGATTTATTAAAGATTTCTGAATTGACACAAGAATTTGATTTAGATCTATATGACGTTATTGTTGACACTTTTAGAAATGATAATGAAACCAAAAATGCTTTAATTGAAGCATTAAATAATATTGATACTGTGTTTATTGAATATGACAAATGGAGAGAAGTTGATCTTAAGGTTTTTTAATCCAATTGAGTAATCCCTTATTTAATTATTTAATTCAATTTTTAATATTTTACACATTTGACTTTTTTCTTTTTCTGAAAGCTGACGGACAATTTTTCCTTTATTGTTAAAATCATCTGGACAACCAAGATCAAAACATAAGTTAATTAGTAATAAGAGACAATCTCTAATTTTCAATATATTTGATGAATTCTCCTTGAGATCCCTCATTAACTTAATTAAAATAAAATATTTAGTAACCTCGCTATTATCATAAATTTCCAAAATCTTCTTGATACAATCTGCCATTTTTAACTATACTTAACCACGTGTATAAAATAACTTAGAGAGAGATCTCAATGAGTTAAATGATGAAACACATTTATATAAGTATCTATTTTCTTTTTTCTCCTATGAGAAAGCGAATTTTTCTCTTTTTTCCTATGAAAAAGAGAATTACAATTTAATTTATATAACTAATAAAGAATTCTTCGATAAAACTAAAAAGTGTAATTTCATCATCTAAATAAAAGTAAAAATTAAACTTCTATACTTTGAACAAATTGTTCTATTTCTTGTTCTAAATCTATGAGATCTTTAATAGAAATAATATCAGAACTAGCAAGTTTATTCAAAAATTCTTTTAAAAGCTTCTCCTTAGCTTTATCAGTTGGAAATAGCAAACTGGATTTGTAGTGCTCCCAGTCGAGGATATTGGTAAATATCAAAAAAAGTACTTCAATGTGGCTATACTCAACTAATCCTCTCAATCTATCTTTTGTTATTAGAATCTGAGTATGATCCTTATAAAAATCAGATAAATCGTCATAATAATTCGTAAGTCGGGCGATATTATCAAGTTGGGTGCGTAGTGCGGCCTTATTTATAGGACTTTCTTCATCCCTATACATTATTTCAAAGTACTTCATAATAAAGTCTTTTAATTTTTGTAATTTCGTTTGGAAGACACGAGTTTTAACGATTCGCTCGAACATTGGACTCTCTTTATCTTTATAGAAATTCAATTCAAACTTCAAGATTGATAATATATCGAAGAATAACTCACGGATATCAATTTCTTCAGGCAATTATGAAGCACCCTATTGTTCTATTATACTGATAAAAATTTAAATATAAATTACAAATATAAAAATCTACTATTTATAGAATTCTATATTAATTAAAATATTTTTATTTTTTTATTATCAACTTTTTTTATATAGTGGATTTTGGTATTTTTTTTCAGAATTTCAATGGAAAAGATTGTCCATCTATGATGGGTTTAAAATGTTTAGGTGTAATCCGTAAGTGTTCTCCTCTCTTCACCATCTTTTTGAATAGGATTGCTTTTGTGTGAATTTTCACAATTCTAATAGGACATTTAATCATAAAACTTAAACTTTTTTCAGGATACTGCCTTAATAGAAGAAATTTAGTAAAAAATCTGTTAGCTCTTTTTTGGAATTTTGGACTTTCGAAAGAGATAAAGCGTTCAGTGATTGTTTTAAGACTTTCTGAATCCCTGAAACAATAAAAGTTAGAGGCTCTTAAGGACCACTTTATTGCTTCTAATTGATATTTAGTAGGATCATAACTTTTAAAAACAGAGATTCCCATAGAGAAAATAGATATCATAAGATTCATAATTGTACTTCTAATCATTTCTAAAAAAGTAATGTGAATTTTTGGTCTAATCTGATTTCTCAAATCTTCTCCGAATAAAATGGTACTATTCAAAAGGATATTACCTAAAACTATATTACGAGGAGCAAATAGAGATGAAAATACTTTATTAACACGAAAAATTTTATGAAAAGTTACATCTTCCCAATATCTTCTTTTAGTTAAAAAATGACTAATGAACATTCCTGTTGTTTGCTGAACTACCATTAAAATTTTATTTATGAGTTTTGGATCATAATCCCTAAATTTATGTTTAATTTCTAACGATATAAAATACCTCTCAATTTCTTTAATATGTCTATTTGAAACTCTATTTTTAAAAATAATGAGTAAATCGCAATCAGAAATTTTTGTAATATCTTTTTGTTTTGATCTTTGGCTTCCAAACAAGATTATTGATAATATTTTATTGATTCCAATCTCCTTATTAATTAATACTAGAATATCTTTGATATAATCGCGGGATTGTAATCTAATATCCTTCAGATTACCAGAAGCCTTGTAATTAGTTTTTGAATTAATCCTAATAATGTTATGATCCTCAGAAATAACGTCATTCGCCATTTTGAAAGAGTTTAGTAAATAGTTGGTATAATGTAATTCTTTTTTGAATTAATTTTATTATGAATTTATTATTATTAAACACTTGTTAAAAAAAATCCTTTTTTAAAAAAGATAAGAAGCATTTAAAAAGTTCTAACGGAAATAAGAATCCGGTTCTCTATCTTCTCGCATACCCTTCATAAAATGATCAGCTTGTTTTTTGAATGAATCTAAGATGCTCTCCATTTCCTTAATCTTTTCATTAAGTTTGCTAAAATCCATATCTATTGAGAAATAGTCTTTTAATAGGGTTACTAAAGCCTTAGAAGAGCGAGGGTCTAAAGTCATCATAGGTAGTGGTAATGTCTCAGCTAATAAACAAATCCCTGGAGCAAAACCCTTAACACCTGCCCATGCGGGCAATATCCCATTAGCACCAGCAATGATTCCGCCTTCCATTAACTTAGTATTTTCAAATTCCAGGAAAGTTTTAACAAGTTCTTGATTAGTACCACATACATGTACAATAGGTATATCATGAACGATATCGGAAATCATTGCACCAGTACTCACATACATTTGAATCTTACCCTCGGTAATTCTATGCATTTCTTCACAAAATCTTTTAGAAAATTCATATACTCCTTCTGGAGTTTGTGGTTGATAATTTGCTGTTAAAATAAAAAAATCGTGCCCTTTTTTATCATCAGCAGATTTATAATACAATTTAGCTGTAGGAATTTCTAGATTTCCTTTTTCGACGTTAGATTTTGCTGGAAAATTAAAACATTCAATGCTTAAAAATTCTTTAGCTTTAATAGAGTCTACTATAGATGTGATTGCTAATTTAGCAACTAAAGCAATTCCTGGCCAACCTATAAGAACAATAGGCTCCTTTATATCCTCAACTTTCAAATCAAATTTTTTTTCGATATTTATAGGAAACATAAAGATTTTACAAATTATATCTATAATACTCAGCAATTAGAGAAATTATCAAATATCTCATATTACCAAAATATTAGGATTTTTATTAATTATAGTACCATAAATCATAAATCATTATTCATTAATAAATGAAATGTCTTCCCCACATTTTGGACAAAATTTCTTTACCATTTTCAGAAAATGACCACAAAAGGGACAATAAAAACCCTCCTTCAATGGTATTCCATATGAGGGTGGTTCGTCATAGGTTTCAGTTGATCTAACTCTATATTGCGTATAAGGTTCTTGATAATCCATACTTACTGGATAAGCTTCTCTTGTATAACCGTATCCCAAGTCTTTTTGTGCTTTTATTGTAGCGAATAAAGATGTTAGTAAACAAATAAATAATGGAGCAAATAAAATACCAGCAACACTATAAAGAATTTGATAAAGAAATAACATTCCATAATTTCTTGTTGCAGGATCAAGCCAAGAATTATATTGTTCTGAAATTGTTGCAGAATCGATATTTAGTCCAATGGTAAAATCAATAATTGAAGAATATATGAGATCAACTAATGTTATAAAAATGAAATTAATCGCAAAAACTCCAATTAATTTCCAGAAGGCTCCTCTAGCAATATCACGAGCCTTTGAAATAGATTTATCATTATCTTTCATTTGATATGTATATAATGAAAAAATATAAAAACCATATATTATAATAGCAGGTATAAGTAATAAAATGGTTCCTATAGGCATACATATCCCTATTATTAGAATAACTATAATTATTTTTTTATTAAATGAAGATTTCAAGGAAGATTTAAAACTTGTTTCTCCTATTACATATTTTTTGTATAGGAACATACTAACAGTACACATCGCAATCGTAGGAAATATCCCTCCTATTCCAACTCCCGCAATCAAATTTTGTAGTAAATATAAAACAATAGTTAATACGAAATATCTTATCAAAAGATTATATTCCGCATCTGTAAGACCATCAGAATCTCCTAAATTTTCCATTAACTCACTAACAGACACATCTAATGAATTAAGATGCCATTGAAGATCCGTTAATAAAAAAATCTGTAAGAGAATAGAAATAATTGAAAACATCAGAAAAGGTAAGAATATATATCCATAACTCTTAATGAATAATTTAAAGCCTTCAGAAAGAACTTCACTAAACCTTTTATTTGCTAGAATTGTTAATCTTTGCTGATCTACTTCCATATTTCTTATAGATTAATATTTTATTTATAATTTGTTAAAATATGATATAATTCTATGAATCAATTTTTAAGAGTGAAATGATATTTTCAATTATATAATACTATATTAATGAAATATTAATTTTAAATATCAATGTATTCACTAAAACAATCATCACGCCAAATTCCTGGAATAATTTCTTATATGGAATTTTTTTCTACAAGACATCTAGCTTATTTATTATTTTTTGGGATCCCATTTATTATTGGTTTACTTTCTTTGATACTTAATACGATTTTTGTGGGATATATAGATTATATCTATTATTTCGTATTTATTAGTCTTTTTTTGTTAATTTCAATATCTGGAGCTTTTTTTACTATTTTATTATATTCTAAGAAAGCTCCAATACTAAAAGTTCCACCAAATGGATGGGCTATTCAAATGAATACGTTTTTTAACGCTATTATTGGGATGGCTTATTTAATGGGTCAAGTATTGACAATTATTTTTAATAATCATGCATTTAGAGAAGTCTTTTTCATATTAGGAACTATTCTTTCTTATATTATTGCATTTGTCATTTACTTTTCCTTCACAACTGTTGGACGTCCTGGTTATATAATTTTAGCCCTTATTCAACCCATCACTGCTATTATATATTATAGTATGTATACAGCACAATTTCATTTAGATTTTTTTATAAGAGCAATGATTTTTTTTGTCTCATGTGCTCTTTTGTTTGCTATACCCTATAGAAAAGGGTTATTTCACGTAAGCAATATTTATAAAGATGCAACAGGCCTAAGTGGTTATCCATTTATTAGAGCTCTCATTTTATCTATGATGACAGATGGTAATGATGAATTACTGGAAAGATACTTTGATAGAGTTGGAGTATTTTCAAATATAAGAATACAATATTTAATAATTAGGAGTATACGAACAAAAAAAATTAAAGGTTTATTTATAATTCCCCATACTCATTTTGGACCCTTTAAAACAGTTGGATCATCAGATTTACCTGAACAAATATACAGAACTTTTAATGATATCCCTGGAATAACAGTATATCACAGTACTAATGATCATACTCAGAATTTGACAAAAAAAAGTGATGTTGACCATGTTATAAATCGGGTTAAGTTAGACATCGATAAAATAAACAATGAGGATAATAAGAAATGGGTAAGAGAGATTACTGATTTTTCAAGGAAAATTTCAAATAGTGCCAAACTGCTAGGTACAAGGATAGATAAGATCCCTCTGATTTTTATTACGAGACATCCCCTCCCTTCTGACGATATAGAAGCTTATGTAGGAGAACAAATAAGAAGTATGGCAAAATCTAACAATTTTCGAGATGTGATGATAATTGACGCTCATAACGCTATAACAGGAACAGAAGTACTAATTAAAAGAGATTCGGCAGAAGCAAATGATTTAATAAATGTTTCTAGAAAATTTTTTAAAAGTACAAAGAATAATGATAGTCAGAAAGCCCAGATGTTATATGGAGTTGCTAAGGATCCTGTAACGGGATATTCTGAAAAAGAAGGAATTGGTTTTGGAGGTATTGTTGTTCATTTATTTAAAAATTCAATTACAGATCAAAAAACAGCGCTAATACACTTTGATGGGAATAATGCATATATTGAAATTCGTTCAAATATATTAAATATGTTGCAAAATAGGGGAATAGAGCGAGGAGAAATTACTACTTCAGATTCTCATACTGTAGCACGGCAATTAACTAGTAGAGGATATTCTCCTATTGGAGAAAAAATTAAAGTTGATTTTATCCTTGAAAAGATTAAGGACTTACTCCAAGAAGC
>JBHLNY010000372.1:0-2995 GCA_048941065.1 Promethearchaeota archaeon | reverse complement strand
GGTAAAGCTCCATTTTTTGAAACTGGTTTGCAGGAAATGATGGACAATATAAGAAAGGATAACCCAGAACTCTTACAATGCCTTACTGACCCAATAAAAGTAGTAATGGAAACTGATATTTCTATGATTACACAGGGAACACCCATGCGAGAGGATAAAAGCATTAATTTAGGTTTTATAGAAAGCACGGCGAAAGAAATTGGAGAAGCTCTTAGAGTTAAAGATAAGTATCATTTAGTTGTTGTCAGATCTACTGTTGTTCCCGGAACAACTAGGAATTTAGTTTCGAAAATCATAACTGAAGTCTCCGGAAAAGAACCAGGAAAGGACTTCGGTTTATGTATGCAACCCGAATTTTTAGCTGAAGGACGTTCGATTGAAGATACTTTACATCCGGATAGAATAATAATTGGAGAATTTGATGAGAAAAGTGGAGCGATGTTACAAGAGCTTTATGAGTATTTTTATGGAGAACATCTAAAAAACTGTCCTATTTTACGAATGAATCTAGAAAGTGCTGAACTTGTTAAATATGGAAATAATTGCCTTTTATCTACAAAAATTAGTTATGCTAATGAATTCGCGAATTTTGCAGAATTGGTACCTAATGTGGATATATCACAAGTTATGAAAGGTGTGGGGCTTGATTATAGGATAAACTCGAGATTCTTAGGAGCAGGTGTTGGTTTTGGTGGTGCTTGTTTTCATAAAGATGTAAATGCTATAAAAGCTTGGTCGAAATCTAAGGGATATACTTCCCGATTATTAGAAGCGGTCTTAGATATCAATGACGACCAAGCAATACATATTGTTGATATTGCTGAACAATTAGTTGGAAAATTAGCTGGAAAGAAGGTTACTTTACTAGGGCTTGCTTTTAAACCAGGTACAGATGATATGAGAGGAGCAGCAAGTATTAGAGTTATCAATGAATTGAAAAAGAGAGGAGTAAGCAATATTGTAGGATATGATCCTAAAGCTCTTAAAACAGCAGAAGAAGAAATAGGTGATAAAATTCAGTATGCAAATTCAAAAGAAGAAGCTCTTAAAGATTCTGAATGTACATTTTTGATTACAGAATGGGATGAATTTAAACAATTAACACCAAATGATTTTAAGAAATATATGAAGGTGCCTAATTTAGTGGATGGACGTAGAATCTATGATTATGAAAAATTTAATAATTCATTACCATTTAGAGCAATAGGTCGTATTGATTTGAAATAAGAGTAGCTAAATGAATTTTTAAAGTATCTAGAATTCAAAATAACTGAAATCCGCAGTAGGGACATACTCTTTTCATGCTTGTTGCAATTTTACTACAATTAGGACAAATAAGGACATTTATATCAGATTTTTTCCTTTCATGTACATAATTTTCAGTAAAATCTTCCGCATACTCAGTAGCTTCCCCTTCAATTGCCATTGGATCAGGAACATGAATTATATCTGGTTTTTTTTCTGCTTCTAAATCTTGTAAATATTCAACAATATTGCGTACTTTTATTTCTCTTAATTGTTCTGCGGTTGGTATTTTTCCAGCTTGCACATCAAGAACAAAATCTCGATCAAGTTTTAAGATATTATAACAATTGTGGCATCTAAAGACATGAGGTATACCAATATTAGTAGTTTTAGCCCATTGAGCCCAGCATGTCTTATGAGCTAATATTTCGCAGGATGGGCATTGTACTATATTATAATCGTCTTTTTGAAAACAAATAGCACATGTGGACTTTTGTTTTATTTCAATTGGTTCATCAGCTAAATTAATATAAAAAAGTTGACTTTCATTTGGAATTTTAGGAGTAATTGGTTTGAAATAATATTCTGGAATTCTAATATACTTCTTTTCTGAAAGTTTTATTAATAATTGAGAAAGATCACGTACATTATCAATATCATATAATTCTCCATTACATCTTTTTGCTAATTTCAATAATTTCTGTCCTTCTTGAAAATCTTGGTCATAAATACGGATAATATCGATAAAAAAAGGCATATCTTTAACTTTATCAATCAAATCTTCTAATACTGGTACAAATTGAGATGGAATTCTACGAGAACCTTCATCTACTAGAATAATTAATCGAAAAATTTTTTCAGATATTTTTTTATATACTTCAATAATGAAGGTAACCGCTACAAAAATACCTCCTGCTACATTTGCTCTGGTTAAGGTAGGATTTAACGACTTCAATGTTTCTAAAATATAGTTTGGGTATAATGTAAAGTTGTTTAAGTAATTTGGACCATCTTCCTGAAATACTATAAAATTAAACCTGTCCGATGCATCATTAGCTTGTTTTCTCTTCATAAATTCTGCTAATGCATCATACACACGATTCATTTTAGTAATTTCTGGTGTAAGACCATTAAAGATTAGACAATCTTCGCTTCTAGTTACTTCCATGCTTATCTCTCAAATAATTCCTTTAAACTAAAAAATTCATAAGTAAATATATGCTTAATTAAAAATTTGTGCAAGAATTAATAAGTGTGCTGTTAAAACGAGTATATAAAAAATCAACCTTAAATATACTTAGTTAAAAATAAAATCATTGACTGGTTTTAAACCATATTCCCTTTAGCAAAAAAGTCATTGTATCACTTCTTCTTGAGAATTATTTGGAATTTTTCTAAAAAAAGAATTGAAAAAAAATTAAAAAAAAATCTTTTTAATTAAATTTACTTATTCTTTTTCATATAGACATAAATCAGTGAAAGAATAGCAACTCCCGAAAAAATTAAAAAGAAATTTCCATAGGAAATAGCCTTTTCATCGTCATAACCCTCTAATAAGAGTAAATACTTAGTATCTTCTTCAACATCAAGAACTTCAAGTTTATAAGAGACATAATTTTTGAAATACCAGTCATATGAAAAGTTAGTTGACCCTTCATTTGCCGAAAAAAATAATAATTCCCCATACTTCAATGATGCACTACGTTGAGGAAATCCATGATCAGAAAACCAATCACTGAGACCATCTTCA
>JBHLNY010000081.1:0-12139 GCA_048941065.1 Promethearchaeota archaeon | reverse complement strand
ACCCTAATAATTCTGGGATTATGGCACTTCCCATGAATACGGGCACTGAAGCTGTTTCAACAGGTTTGAAAGTTGCACGAGCATGGGGTTATATTAAGAAAAAAATTCCTAAGGAAGAAGCGAAAATAATTGTATGTAGAGATAATTTTCATGGAAGAACAATAACAATTGTTGGTTTTAGTACAGACATTTCAGCTGCTCGTTATTATGGTAATTTTGGGCCTTACACACCCGGATTTGTAACTATTCCTTATGGAAATGCAAAAGAATTAGAGAATTCAATCCTAGAAATTGGTTCTGAGAACATAGCAGCATTTCTATTTGAACCTCTCCAAGGTGAGGCTGGAGTAAAAGTCCCTCCAGAAGGATTTTTGAAAGAAATAAGAGAAATTTGTACAAAATATAATGTATTAATGATGGTTGATGAAATTCAAACAGGATTTGGTCGGACAGGAGAATTATTTGCTTGTGATCATGAAAATGTAAAACCAGACATAATTTTACTGGGGAAAGCTCTTGGAGGGGGAGTTTATCCTGTTTCTGCAGTAATCACAACTCAAGATATTATTGGTCCAGATGTAATTAAACCAGGAACACATGGCAGTACCTTTGGAGGTAATCCTTTAGCATCCGCAGTTGGATTAAAATCATTAGAGGTACATTTGCGCGAGAATTTACCAGAAAGAGCTAAAAAAATGGGTGCTTATTTTATGAAAAGACTCAAGGAAATTGCTGAGAAAAGAACAAAAATTCCAGTCAAAGAAGTTAGAGGTAAAGGGTTATTGATAGCAATCGAATTTGAAGAAGATGCTCGACCAATCGTAGAAGAACTCATGGAAAATGGCATTTTAGCTAAGGATACTCATGCAACAACAATTCGATTTGCCCCTCCTTTGATAATAACTAAAGAAGAAATAGATTGGGCTGTAGATGTTATTGAAAAAGTGCTTGTAAAATAATAAAAATCAATTTTTATCTTTATTTACGGATTTTAGAAATTATTAAGTGTCCAAATATATATGCGTCCCTGCTTTTCCTTCTAGTGCTTTTTTTATTTTTTCTATAGAAGTTATTATTGCCTTTTCTCCCCCTGTTTCCATAAAATTAATTACAGCTTCGATTTTAGGACCCATACTACCAGCAGGAAATTGGTCTTCCTCCAAATATCTTTTTGCTTCCGAAACTGAAATCTTTTCTAGATAATTTTGATCTGGAGTCCCATAATTTAAAGCAACTTTCTCTACATCTGTAGCGATTAATAAGATCTCTGCTCCAATCTGTTCCCCTAATTTAGAACTAGCGAGATCCTTATCTATAACCGCTTCTACCCCAGATAATCTTTTACCTTCTTTAATAACAGGAATTCCACCACCTCCACATGCTATAACAATCCAGCTCCCAAATTCCATTAATTTTTTTATTTCACGCCATTGATATATTTTTTTAGGTTTAGGTGAAGGAACTACTCGACGCCATCCTTTCGAGGTTTTAACATATCCTGGTTTTATGCAAACGGGATATGCAGGACCAATCGGTTTTGTTGGATTTTTAAAAGCTGGATCCTCAGGATCCACCTTAACGTAAGTTAAAACTGTAAGGAAAAGTTTTTCTTCATCCAGGCCGATTTTCATCAATTCCTCATCTAGAGTTGATTCAATCATATAACCAATTTGACCTTGAGTCTCTGCAACTAAAATTTGTAAGGGTCTTTTTGAAACAGCTTCAGTCGCTTCCTGTTGTAGTAGAAGATTTCCAACTTGTGGACCATTACCATGAGTTATAATGATATTATAATCTTTTGCTAACTCTGCAATTTGGCTTATCGGAATCCTTAAATTCCGAAATTGTTCTTCTGTAGTACCTTCTTCTCCAAATTTAATTAACGCATTTCCTCCCAATGCTACAATTAACGTTTTCAAAGAAAAACCTCCAAAATCAAGATGATTAACAAATATAGAAAAAATAATATTATTTAACTTCTTATTTAAAATTTTTCTCAAAAGAAGAGAATTATTACTTATTCCTTCACAAATTCATATTTTTTTAAATGGAGTTATTTTAAATTAGTTGTTATTTACTCTTTCTTCTTTTATCACTCTTTATTTCTATGTTTTCCCTTTTGTTATAGGGCTTAATAGGTTTTGAATAATCAATTGGAATATTACAAAGCCAGCACACATTTTCCAAATCCGTTAACGCACGAGCACAACTTTCACAATATATAGCACCACAATCACATATATATGAATATTTTAACACTTCACCTCTGCATACTAAGCAAATTTTCTTTTCTTTATGAATAGCTACTTTTTCTTCTCTAACGTGGGCAATGAGTACTGTACGTGTTTGAATCATACTTAAAGTTTGCTGATCCAAACGAATAAGATTCAGACGTTCAGCAAGGGGAGCCTCAATTTCTTTTAACTGTTCCCATAATTCTAATTTTCCGAGTAATTCCTCGTTTTCATCGTTCACTTTTTTAATTAATTGTTTTAGATCATACCTTTTAGCTATTTGTGTAGCTTGGGTAAGCAGTCTTCTTGCTGCTTTTATGTCTAAATTCAATAATGCTAATTTTGCTTGTAGCAGGTAAGCTTCACATAAAACCCAGTATGAGTTTGAATTCTCAGCAACCTCTTGTAATCGGATGATCAACGGTTTAATTTCTAGCATGCTTTCTTCTTCATTTGTCACACGTAATTCAGTGAAAAGTAAATCACTAAGATGAATTAAAGTACTTACTTCCAATGAATATGACAAATTTTCTTCCTCTAAGATTTGTCTTAACTTTTCTTCTGCTCTTATTTTGTTTCTGAATCTAGGACTGGCTTTGAGTAGCAATGCATTATAAAAAAGATTCTCTAACTTAATGAATTTATCGTTAAATTGAACACTGAGTTTTTCTAAACGTCGAAAATCTTGTTGTGCCTGGTCATAGTCGTCTTTAAGGAGAGATAATTCAATTGCACTACCCAATAGATAGACCATGTTTCTTTCATTTCCAAATTCTTCACATATTACCATACTCTGTCCTAAGTAATCTAAAGCTAGTTCAAGTTCACCTTTTTCCCCATAAATAATCCCAATATTGGTAAGAAAATCCATAGTTAAATTTGTATTGTTAATTTCTTTTGAAACTTTTAATCCATTCTTATAATATTCAATCGCACGATCTAATTCTCCTTTCAATGCATACGAGTTACCTAATAAGCTTAATATCATGATAACTGGCCACTTATTCCCACTTTCAGATGCAAAAGTCAATCCTTCCTTAAGATATTCAATAGCATGATCCAATTCACCTTTAAATCTATAGAGAACATTACTAACACCATAATAACCCATAGCAATTTCAATCTTACCCCCAAATCGCTTTCGTAATGTAAGACTTTCCTCTAAATATCTTAATCCAACATCTATATTTTCATATGACCAAATATGATAATATCCTTTATTTTGAGCAATTAAAGATTCAATAAGTGCGTATCTTGGTGAATTCTCCTTTGGAAATGTATTTAAAAGGTTCTCTGCTTGTTGTACTATTTCAATACCTTTATTAAATTCTCCTAAAACAATTAATGTAAGAGACTTTAGACTTAAAGCCTCAACTGTTCTCAAATCTTTTTCTAATCCTAAACTCTCTTTATAGATTTGATCGGCGATTTTATAACAATCACTGTATTTCCCTTGCCACATTAAGATTCGGCATTGGAGAAAAAGGCCTGAGAGTCTGTAATCAAGTGGAAGTTTCTCATTTTTCACGAGCTCTGTAATAACTTGATAAGCTTCTTCAAACTTACTCTCATTGACAAGTTGCTTAGCATAATCTAATTCTTTTGGTTTTCCCTTTCCATTTAATTCTTGGTCATTCATATTATTTTGTCTTGATCATACTTCATTAACAAGCAAATAGAATTATTTGTAAGTTTTCACATGTCTTTCTATTAGTATAATAACTAGTAAAATAATCCGCTATATAAATATGATAATCCAGATTTAAAGATAAAGTTAATATTCTTTTCTAAAATTTATCTCGTAAAAAGAGCATTATTGCTTTCTGAATATGTAATCTATTTTCAGCCTGATCAAATACAATTGATTGAGGGCCGTCAATAACTTTTGCAGTTTGTTCATACTCTCTCATAGCTGGTAAACAATTCATAAAGACAGCATGTGGTTTTGCAGTTAACATGATCGCTGTTGTCACTTGAAATGGCATAAACGCTGTTTTTCTTTCTTCTTCCTTTTCGACTGGAATACCATAACTCATCCAACTATCTGTATAAATTACATCAGCGTCTCTCGCAGCTCCCAGTGCTTCATGAACTACTCTTACATCAGCTCCAGTGTCTTTAGAAAGTTCTGATACTTCATTTAAAACGATTTCTTCGGGAGAATATTGTGGATCATCAGGACATGCTACATCCATTCTCCAGCCAAAAATAGCACACATTCTCATTAAATCGTAAGTGACATTATTATGAGCATCGCCATAATAGGATAATTTCATGTGATTTAGATTATTCTTTTTCTCTTTAATTGTCTGGAAATCTCCCAGAACTTGACAAGGATGAGCAAAGTCATCAAGCATGTTAATAACTGGAACATCAGCATACTTAGCTAAATCCCAAATATCTTGGCGTTTGAAAACACGAGCAGCAATCAAATTAACAAATCTAGATGTTACTTTGGCTGTATCTGATATATTTTCCTTTTTACCCAGAGGTGAATCTTTTATTGAATAAAAAATCGCATGCCCTCCTAATTGTTGCATCCCTGTTTCAAAAGAGATTCGAGTTCTTAAGGAAGGTTTTTCAAATAACATTAAGAGAGTTTCTCCTTCTAATGAAGAAGTATATTTCTTAGGATTTTTCTTTATCTCGATTGCCTTATTAATAACTCTTTCGCACTCCTTTTTTGAAAAATCTGAGACTTTTAATAGATGCCGAACCATTTTTAATTTTCTCCCTTAAATATTTGAAGATATTTACTTACTTTCTAATATCATTTTAAATATAAATTTGTGGTTTTAGACTCTGATTTTCTTAACTTGAGATAAGAGAAGTAAAATTGAATCTCCAAAACATATTAATAGAAATTAAGATATATTTAAAATATTAATACAAAAAATCCTAATTAAAGAATTTAATGAAATGTAAAAAAAAATGCCAACTCATTTTAGTCTTAGAATTATCTTTAATAGTTTTTTTAATTTCTTATATTGGCTCCATAAATACTATTATTTTATCTAATTATATCACCATTCCTGAAGTTAAAGAAACTGGTAATTTAAAACTATCTAATAAGAAAGCTTTTTCTGTCATTGCTGATCCACCATTAAGTGAAAAATGGGTAGTAATTGAAAATGATGGACTAACTTATCCTGAGAATTATGGAATTGATTCAGAAGGTTGTTATCTTTCTTATGAGTGGAATGATAGTATACCTATTGGTAGTCGTAATATTCGTTGGAAAAGAGATGTTAATATAAAAGAAGATATGTCTAATTATAATATTCTTTCTGCATCCATTTCTACAATAGTTAATGCATCAGTCCATGCTGATAATGGTTCTATTGGTGGTGTTGATTGCGGAGGAGATGATGTTGATTTGATAGTATATGGTGATTATGTTAGATTTCGTGTATCATTTAATAGTATTCCAATTGGATATTTTATACCTTCAGGTTTAGGTAATGATACTAGTGGTTCTTTTGATTTTTTACCAGATACTGATATCTTTAATAATATAGATGAAAATCATTTATTAATTAGTCTGAATCAAGTATTAAAAAATGATCATCATAATTTTTCTATTATTATAGGAATTGAAATATTTGATGAGGACAATTACATTCTTACTGATATAGATTACTGGGATAAAATACGTATTAAATTTTTTAATTTGACCTTCACTTATGAACTTGATACTCCACCTTCTATCCAAATTTATGAACCAGTAACTAATCAAATATTTGGAAAAAGTGCACCTAGTTTTAATATTTCCATTACTGACCCATATTTGGATTCCGTATGGTATACACTAGACGGGGGGATTACTAACATTACCTTACCAGACGTACCAGTCTTATATGGAAGCATAAAACAAACTATTTGGGATAATAAATCAGATGGATTAGTTACATTTAGAGTTTATGCTAATGATACTGGTGGGTTATTAAATCATATAGAAGTAACCATTTATAAAGATACAAAAGCTCCAATATCTTCGATCTTCTATATACCTTCTGAAGGAAGCAACATAGTTAGTAAATCAACTAAGTTTTCATTAACAGCTACTGATGATCAAGGTTCTGGGGTATTTCAAATATTTTATAAAATCAATAATTCAGGTTGGACGTCCTATAATAAACCATTTGATTTGTCAAATTTTACTTATGGATATTATGATATCTCCTTTTTTGCTATTGATAATGCTCAGAATATAGAAGAACCAAAATCAATTTTAATATTATTAAAAAAATTTAATACCAAAATAGCGGGATATGATTTCATTTATTTGATTAGTATAGTATGTATACTTTCAATTACTCTTATCGTACATCTGAAAAAAAAGAAATTATTATTTTAATTCCTCTTCAACTCCAAAATCCCTAGTTAAAGATAGGGTGTTTAAAATCTCTTTATCTCTTGAGGTCTCCTTTTCTGTTATAATGCGACTTAGAAGTTCTCCTAAACCAGGTCCTAACATAAAACCTTGTCCACACATACCAACTGCATTGATATATCCTTCAATCTCATCAACTTTTCCTACGATTGGATTTCCGTCTGGAGTCATGGGGTACAATCCACGCCAAGTTCGTCTAACTTTTATATTTCTCAAACGTGGTATAAGTTGAATCATTCTTTTTGAAATTTGAGGTAGAAAAGAACTTGTTTCTCTTCTATCTATTCCAGAGATATTAGGATTTGGCGTTAAACAAAACAAGATCTTTCCTTCTTTATTTTGATAAAAATAATAATTTTGGGAGTTTCCAAATTTTGGATCTGTATAGGGGCGAATATCAACTATCATTGTTGAGAAGAAATTTTTCACAGGTTCTGTTATACCTGCTTCATGAGACTCAGGTTCTAAAGGTATATCAATTCCAATCTTTTTCCCGAGATCTTTTGCATGAGCTCCAGCAGCGTTAATTACAGATTTAGTTTTATAATTATCTTTATTAGTTTTTACACCAATTGTTTTATTCTTTTTAGCTAACAGATTTACAACAGTCTCATTAAAATGATATTCCGCTCCCTCATTTTTTGAATGGCGATAAAAAGCATGTAAAGCTAATAAAGGTGAGGCATTACCATCATCAGGACTATAAGTGCCTCCTAACAAACCATTTTCATTAATACCAGGTATTAATTCTTTTATTTTTTCAGCATCAACATAATTTATATTTAAACCATAACTTTTTTGGGGTTCAACAGTCTCTTTTAATAAATTTTCATCTTTTTCTGTGAATGCCAAGAATGTATAACCACCCTGATTCCACCAAATATCATCTCCATATTTTTCTTCCCATTTAGAGAAAATATCTATAGATCTTTGGCATAACCATATTTTTCCTTTATGTGAATGAGTAGCTCGAATACCACCAATGGCATGTTTATTATCTGCTTGAGAAACAGAAGGTAATGAATCAATAACCAGAGTTTTAAGACCCTCATTAGCAGTTGCTAAAGCAGTAGGAACACCAACACTTCCAGCACCAATTATAATAACATCATATTCTACTATTCGAGATCACCGTATTTTTTATCTTTAGCTTTAGCGAAAATACCCATGGGAACTTCTATAAAGAGTGGACGTTTTGTCCCAGGAATCATTTCAGCTGGAGATATATTTTCTTCACGAAAAATTTGTTCTATTAGTGGACTACATGTTTTTCCACCGCATGCTCCCATCCCTACTTTAGTTAAAGCTTTTAATTCATTAAAATCTCTTACTCCCTCACGAATCCATTTTCGAATTTCTCCTACAGATACACGCTCACATCTACAAACTATAACATCATCTTCGGTAAATGAGGTTTGATATAATTCAATTGGTTCACTATAGACACTCTTATGTAATTTAATTGCTACAGCTTGTTTGGCAATATCTGATGGTAACTTTATGGTTATAAGTTGAGTTTTTGGAAATTCTGGTAAAATTCTAGATCTATGGATTTTAAACTCTCCTAATTCCCTTTCATTGCTAACTACAACCACTTTCTGTCCTTTTTCTATTTTTTTATAAGTAAGTTCGAACGGAAAAGTAACAGAAGGATATTCTTTATTTTTTCTATAATCAATCAAAATCACTGCTAATCCCGGACAGACAGCTACACATTTACCACATCCTAAACATTCTTTTTCTGCTTTAAAGAATGGTAACTGCGTAATTAAATCCTCAACTGTTTCAATTTGTTCCTGAGGACAAACAGTTGTACAAGGATTACATGGAATTTCTTGATTACAATAAAAAACAGGGAAAATACCCTTTTCTTTAAACGCTATATCTTGTTTGATTGGTGGAGGAGGTTTAGCTTTCATCATTTCTGCAAACTCTTGAAGCTGATCAAGACTTTCTACTACTTCAATTCCAATTTCTTTTAAGATCTTTAGCGCTTCAATTTTACCTGTAAAGATTGCAGCAGAAGCTTCAGCAATTTCTTGAGCATCACCAGCAACCCAAACTTTCAATCCAAATTCTTTTGCTTTATGGTAAAACTCATCTACAGGATTTAGACCAACAGCAATTAGAATTGTATCGCATTCATAAGTCTTCTCAGTACCTGTAATAATATTAAATTTCTCATCAATCTTTCCGATTGTTATAGACTCTACTTTATTTTTCCCATTCGCAGATACAATGGTATGATTAGTATAAATAGGAACTCCTAATCTTCTTAATTTATCTTCGTGTACTTTATAACCACCGCATTGAGGTAAAGCTTCAATTAAACCAATAACTTCCATTCCTGCTTGGATTGCATGATAACCAGCAATTAATCCTACATTTCCTCCCCCAACAATAAAAATCTTTTCTGCAGCTTTAATTAAATCACGATTAACTAATGTTTGAAAAGCTCCAGCACCATATACTCCTGGAAGGGTGTTTCCAGGAAACACTAACATTTTTTCCCTCGCTCCAGTTGCAACCAGAATATATTTAGGTTTAATTAAAACATAACTTCTGTTTTCCTTTAAAATCCCAACTAAACTATCACTAAAAACTGCTAAACAAACACTATTTAGCCAAACATCCACTGTAGATGATTGTTGAACTATTTCACCCAAAATTTTAGCTATATCGATTCCACGCATACCAGCATATACATCTTCTTGTGATCCAAAAAATTTATGTGTCTGTAGCACTAACTTGCCTCCAAGTCTATTCTTATCATCCACCAATAAAACATTGATATTATTTTCCCCTAATAATTTAGCAGCGGAAAGTCCAGCTGGACCAGCACCAATAACTAATACTTCAGTATCAATGATATCTGAATCTCCTACACTCACAACATTATCAATAGCAGGTAATTCTGGTAATCCATTACAACTTTCTATAATCATTCCTTCTTTAAGAGGTGTCATGCAAGCTTTTGCAGGAATGCTATTAACTATAACATTACATTGTGAACATTGCCCATTAGCACAGAATATACCCTGTGGGCTACTATCTTTAACATGGTGTCCAAAAATCTTAATCTTATTAAGAAAAAGAGCAGAAGAAATAACCATACCTTCAAATCCAATTAATTGTTTACCATCAAATATAAAATTTATTTTCTTTTTTTCTGGTACTTCTAAAATAGGATGCTTTTTTATATCTTCCATTTAAATTCCTTAGCTTTTTATTTAAAAGACAGTATTAATTATTGGTGAGGAGAAATCACAGAAATAACATCATCATAATCAATTCCTAGCTCTTTAACTAGATCAATGGTAGGACAACCTTTTTGGTTCCAACCCCGCTCTTTATATACTACATCTTGAAGTTTGGAATATTGTCCTTCTCGATGTTTTCGAAGAATTTTTATTTTTTCCTCAGTTGATTTTCCTCTAATGTCAAATTCTAATTCTTTAAGCTGATTATCATACCTATCAATCCGACTTTCATATTCTACTGGGGTTACTGGACCCATTGCTCTGTATGGTAAATTTGAATCACCTTCACGCAATCCCTCTCCTAAACGAATATTAAAAATTCTCTGAAAATTATAAACTCTTTCTGACATTTTTATAAGATCATCTGGAGTGGATTGTCTTCCTGTAACAGCTGAGAAATATTTGGCATACCATTCAACATGATAAGGTATTCTAGCTTGAAGTAGTTCGCCAGTTTTAGGATCTTTTACAGGGAGTTCTTTATTTTGAGGACCAATGGCATCATTCCAAGGCAACTTACAAAGACCATTTAAACCAAACCAAGTGCGCCAATAAGGAAACCAACGTAACGCTTTAGCTTTATCCTCAAATGTAGGTAATGTATTTCTTACCATATCTTCAAAGATTAACCATGCTTCATCATGCTGAGGTCCCTTAAGTGCTAATCCATACCCCCCCTGTTGAGCTAAAGATTCTTTTGTAATATATTCTGAAAATTCTAAACCCTTATGCTCCATCCCAATGTCATGTAAAAATTGGCGATCTCCTCCATAATTTTCTGCGAAATATTTTTTCATCTCTCTTATACCTTGACCTACAATGACTCCAAATCCTTCTCCTGCTGCCATTTGATGGATTAATTCTAAAGCAGCTTCGGCATTACCGAATTTAAGTTCAAGTCCTCCTGTGATTTCTTTGTTTAATATTCCTTCTTCATAACAATCTAATACAAAACCAATACCCGTTCCAACTGAAATTGTATCAAGTCCATACGTGTCACAATAAAAATTAACCTCTAGAACCCATTTTGGATCCCATACACCCCAATTAGATCCACATCCAGCTATTGTTTCATATTCAGGACCCTCCACAATAACTTCTTGACCTTTGAATGGACCTGTTAAGACCTTATGAACATTTGAATAATGCGAGCAACTCATCGTACAGCCAATCCAACAACCATCTGTACCTTCTTTGACCCGATAAACTTTGCGCATCTCTTCACGATTATAGGGAATGCTCTTATCTTTAATTTCTTTATGTGAACCATAACGAAAATTCTCAGTGGGGAGTAGATCAACTACATTCATTATGTCAGGTAGGTATCCTGTCCCAACTCGACGCATTTCATTTTGAGAAGGATCAAGATCTATAATTTCTTTACTATGAATTCTTCCTATTTCTCTAGCAGTTTCCAAATCAGCAGGATTATTTGAATTTACAGTAATTTTAGGAGCACGACAAACCAAAGCTCTGATTCTTTTATCACTAAAAACAGTTCCTATACCCCCTCGACCTGCTTGTTTAAATGATGCCCGCTTTCTTATTGTCGTATACCATGAAAAATTAAGCATGCCCCATTTTGAATGTTTTGCTGCTGGACCAGAAGTTACAACCGAAATTTGTCGTTTTTCAGCATCGCTTTCAGCATATTTTTCTGTTAATTGTTGGGCAAGTTCATGCGAATATTCAGAAAGTCCATCAGAATCTTCAACTTCTATAATTTGGATTAATCCTTCTATTCCATCAATATAGATTAGTACTTCATTTTTAGATTTTCCTTGAATTTCAATTGCATCAAATCCAGAAAACTTGAGATACGGCCCAAAATACCCTCCAACATTACTATCTATAATGATTCCTGTTAATGGCGATATCGAGGTAACAATAGATTTTCCTGAACCTGGATAGAAAATACTTCCACCTAAAGGGCCTGAAGATATACAGATTTCATTCACAGGATCACTCCATTTTACTTTTTTTTCCTTTGGAAGAGAGTTCCACATGAGCCATAAATCAAAACCCTTTCCACCAATGAATTTTTCTTTCATTTCATCGGTGACTGGTTTTATATTAATCTCACTTTTAGATAGATTGATATATAAAGTCCTATTAGCATAACCCTTTTGAACTTCATGGATTTCATACTTTTTTTCTACTACAATCAATTATTTGCACCAAATCTAAAATAAAAATGCTAAATATTAATCTAGGGTGATTATAATAAAGATTAAATTACCAATAATTTAAAA
>JBHLNY010000371.1:0-2997 GCA_048941065.1 Promethearchaeota archaeon | reverse complement strand
AATTCTTTTATAGATTTAATAATAATAATATCACCATATTTATATTCTTTTAATTGATGAGCTGAATGGTTTCCTGTAAGTACTCCTATAAATGGGCAATTCAAATTATTTGAGAGCATGACATCTTTAGGATGATCTCCTATGATAATAAATTTATGGTTAGGGTACTTTTTTAATAATATTTCTTTTAATTTTGGGTCTAATTTTCCAAGCTCTTTTCTATCTTCAGTCTCTCCCAATATGTAGTCAAAAAATTTGGCAATTTTCAATAATTTTATAACTTTTTCTGCCATTTCTTGTTTTTTGGAAGTAATAACACCTAAAGTGTAACTTTGTTTTTTTAATTCTTTTAATGTTCCTAAAACTCCTGGTAATAGATGTGATTGATATATGCCTTTAATACCATAATATTCTCGAAAGGTATTAGCAAGATCTATGGGATTAAACGTTGTAATTTCACTAAACATTTCTTCTAAAGGATTTCCAATCATTTTTTCTATCTTACTTCTTTTTACTTGCGGAATAGCAAACTTACTTAAAGCGTAATTAAAAGAATTTATAATACCTTCCCTATTATCTATAAGTGTGTTGTCTAAATCAAAACTAAGTATGATTTGATGAATTTTTCTCATATCTTAACAAAATTAATTTAAACTAATAATTAAACAATTAATGAAACAATAGGAAAATAATTATAACTGTTTTATTTTAAATCCTCTAAATAATTTCAAGAGGTACATTATTTCTTCAGAACTTTCAATTAACCTTCTCAGTTTATAAGGAAAAATATTTAATTCAACTTCTTTCCTCTCAGAGATGGTATTAATCATTAATTTTATTATTTCTTTATATTTTTTTACTGTTTTTTCTTCAGATTCTATTTCTGAAATAACTTCCCACGCTTTTTTGAGTTTTCCATTCAAAATACATGATATTGAAGCTAAAACATAACTGTGTATGATATGAGAAGATCCTATTTTCTTTAAATTAGCGGCTTTATAATAATATCGATATAAATTTTTTACCATTTCCCATAAAAGAAAATCTTTAGCATCTTCTAAATGTTCATAAAATTTGATACTTTCCAAAATAAGTGTAGCTGCTGTAAAAAATTGCTTGTTTTTTAATCCTTCTTCAGCAATTTTATTTAATCCCCTTACAATTTGATTGAATAGGCCAAATCTATTAAATTCTAAGTCTCCTTCAACAACCATATCATATGCATTCAAATAACTTTCTGTAGATTCGTTTAGATCTCCTGTCTTCCAATAATTATCTCCGGCTTTAACAAAATGCTTATATGCCAATTCAAAATTTTCTAATTCTTTGAAAACATTGGCTCCATCAAAAAAATTAATTGCTGCTTGGTTAAAATCATCAATCTTTTCTAAATAATTTCCTGCTAAAATAAAGCAAGAGGCACATTCAATTAAATTATTCTTTATCTCTTGATAACATAAACCGGCACCCCGATAATATCTCGCTATTTTATGATAATTATCTTTTTTCTTTTCGATAGCTTCAGCTAAATCGATATATGCACCTGCTTCTCTTTTTGAATATTTACTAAAATGCTTATCATCATCCAAAATTTGATATAGCTTTTTTAATATTTGACATATTTGAGCAATTGTTGTATTATTATTTTTTTCTTCCAACTTATTAATTAGATCGGAAAAAAAATCTATCCCATCTAGGATTATTTCTTTTGCTTTATTATAATCTTCAATCTCTTCATAACAAGAACCACACTGTTGATAAGAATACGATAATAAATCAAGATAGCCATGCATTTTTGAAATTTTAATTACTTTTTCATAAAATTTTATAGCGTTTCTAAAATCTGAGAACTTTAAAAATAATTCAGCTATGTTCTCATAATTTTGAGCGAGTTTTCTTGTTTCATTGAACTCTTTTAAAAGAGTACTTTCTTGTCTCAAAAATTTTATGCTATTTAAAGTATACCTTTCTTCTAGCTTAAAATCTTGAAATTTTTCGTGATAAATATCTGCAATTCTCAGATAAAGTTCTGCTATTTCATGCAATTTCGCCTGAAGTTTATAATCAATGATCTCTTTCTCCCAAAATTGAATATTTAGTTTATACAATCTTAGAGCTTGAGAAAAATCAAGATCTTCAATCAATCCAGCCGCAAAATATAAAAACTCACCAGCTTCAAAATATTCTCCAGAACATGCTATTTCATTTGAAAAATTTATTGAAGAAGATACAATTTTTTTTATCAATTTACTTCTTTCTATTGGATCTTTTATTTCTCTAATCTTAGATTCAGATTTCCTGATTTTTTCTAAAAAATCAGAATAATCTATGAATTCATCCTCTTCAATAATCTTATTATCTCCTCATAAAAACTAATAACTATATAGAAGAATTAATCTAAAAATAAAAAGCGTTTGTTTTCTTCCTTAAAATTTAGAAAAATTTAAAAAAAGGTTTTAAAGATGTGGAATTCCAAATTACATTTGTAAAATAATCTGAATTTATTTTACAAATAGGAAGATTTCAAATATATTTGATACAATTAAAATTAAAGAATTAATTATAAATATAAGAACGATTATATATTTATTAATTATAACCAAACAATATTTAGGTCAAAAAGATATGAAACAAATTAGTGAATTATTAGAAACAGGCATTTATGAAACGCTAACAATAGAGAAGAAAATGACCGTAGCGGACTTATTAAAAGAATTAAATCTTGAGAATAAATATTTTGGAATTCTAGTAGATGGAAAACGCGCTGAACCTAATACTATCATTACTGAAAAATCTGAAGTTGTGGTCTTGCCTCATATAGCTGGAGGATCATAGTATTTAAGTTAAACAAAAATTTTTATTCTTCTTCTTATTTTTGAGATTCTTATAATTCAATTTTAAAAGGATTTTTCTTTAAAAGATTGTGTTCCAAATTCACAAAACATTTCTCCTTCAAGTTTAAATGTGATTCAGGAATAATAATAAATATATAAAATC
>JBHLNY010000370.1:0-2998 GCA_048941065.1 Promethearchaeota archaeon | reverse complement strand
ATACCCCCGGCCGCGATCCACCAGCCCATCTCGTCTGGTCCCCAGTGGGTGGGCTTGATCACCGGGTTGCGGTAGAATACGTCCTGTCCCGTGGGCTTGAAGACGCACTGGTAGAGCCGGCCGCCCAGGGCCGGCAGGAACGTGAGTCGCAGGTAGCGGTTCTCCACGACGACGGCGCGATAGTCTCGCGACACCGGCGCTCCCACGCGCTCGAAGTCCAATTGCGGATAGGGGATGCGGCCGGGGTGCTCTTTACGGAGCGCGGCCCCATACTGGTACGTGGAGATGGCAATGGTGGTCTCCCAGGTGCGGACGGCCGGTGGTTGCGTAGGAGTCGGGTTGACCTCTGTCTGGAGCGTGGGTGTCGGAGTTGGACTTGTTGCCGGCACGGATGGCGTGCTGGTGGGGGCAGGTGATAGGTTCAGGGTTCCTTCCAGGCGGGTCACCTGATTGTCTTGGATGATGACGGTCTGCAAGAGGGGCTGGTAGCCGGGGGCTGATACGATCACGTCGTGATCGCCAGGGGACAGGTCGAGGCGGCATGGAGTCTCGCAGCGCGGGGTATCGTCCACGGCTACAGCGGCGCCGGCCGGCGTGACGATCACCTCCAGCATGCCTTGGAGCGGCACCAGATCTGCGTGGAGTTCCTGGAACTCATACTGCTCCAGCGTGACGCGTTGCTCCCACGGGCGGTAGCCGGCCAGCGTCACCTGCACGTGGTGGGTGCCGTGGTGAACGTCCGACTTCCAGGGCGTGGTGCCGACCGGCTTGCCGTTCAGGGTGACCATCGCGCCGGGAGGTTGGGAGGTGATGGTCAGCATAGGGTTGGGGTTGGGGCAACCAGTGAGTGTCGTTACCCCAACGCCGGCCAGCAGCAGGATGATCGCAAGGGTTTGCCAGGATAGCCTCATGACGGTACAGATTATATCACGGCTGGCGCGAGGCTACAAGGTGGCTTTTTGGGATCAGTTATTTTGAAAGCCAATGGCTTGACATTTGTGGGCTCTCGTGATAGAATAACTACAGACTAGTTTGTATTACAAACCAGTCTGATAAAACTATCGCGAGGAGACTCGTAAATGCACGACATCGACAAAGTCATGCAGCGCACACGTCGCTACTGGTACGAGGATGGTCTTGCCGAAATCGCCGCCGGTTGCTTATTCGTCCTGATAGGGCTGCTCTTTTTCTTCGTGGAGAGCGTCGTTCCACCAGGGCCACCCCGCGCCATTGCCTCGGCCATTGGCCTACCTGCCCTTATTGTTGGCGCCAGTTGGGTCGCTGGTCGTGTGGTTAAGGTGATAAAGGCCCGGTTCACCTACCTGCGTACCGGGTACATCGCCTACCATCGCCGCCCTGAAGGCCATCGCCGCTGGATCACGGTGGGTATTGGGGCCGCAATGATTACGCTGGTGGTGTTATTGATCGCCACGGCGCCGATCTCGTTGGCGTGGATTCCAATGCTGGATGGATTGATCATCAGTGCCTTCCTGCTCTACCTGGGGCATACGCTGGGCCTCGTTCGTTTCTATATTCTGGCTTTCCTTTCCATTTTGCTGGGTGCAATGGCCTCACTGGGTGGCTTGGGTGATACGCTCGGGAGTGCAGTTTACTTTGGCGGTATGGGCGTTGCACTGATCGCATCCGGCGGGCTCTCTTTGTGGGCCTATCTTCGCCAGACCCAGCCGCCGGTGGGTGAATAGGTATGACTAACGATTTCCGCGATATAGCCAATGTCGACCGGATCATCCACGAGCCAGCGCGCTTGATCATCGTTGCCATTCTCTACGCCGTGGAGAGCGCCGATTTCCTCTACCTGCTGCGCGAGACGGGCCTGACCAAAGGCAACCTGTCATCGCACCTGTCCCGGTTGGAGAAGGCCGGCTACATCCAGGTCGAGAAAACCTTTCACGGCAAGGTGCCGCAGACCATCTGCCGCCTGACCGACCGCGGTCGTGCCGCGTTCCGAGGCTACCGCGATCGCCTCAAACGCGCCGTTGATAGTATGCCCAAATAGTGCTACCATCTGTCGAGGAGAAAGGGGGGAGAAAGGCGTGAGACGTACAGCGTGGGGGCTGTCAGCCATGTTGGTGTCCTTTCTGCTGGGCACGGTCATAGCCGTGGGATCGCTGATCGCGATGGGAGGTAAGATGGACACGGCGGCGCTTACTGCTCAGCCATTCAGCGTGCCTACATGTCTGGTAAGCTGTCTGGACCCAGCAGCCATCTTGCTGGAGATCGTGGCCATCGTCCTGATCGTTGCGGGTAGCCGCCAGTTAGGGAATCCACATCGACGCTTGGTCTGGACGGCTGCTATTTCCTTTGTTGTCTGGAACGTAGCGAACTGGGGCGGTTTCGTGCCCCTCTCGTTTCTGGGTATGCAGTCTGGATCGCTACTGATGGTACAAGCCGGACAAGTGATCAAGGCAGTGGCAGCTTTGTTGCAGTACTCAGTACCCTTCCTCCTGGCTTTCGGTCTGAGCCACGGATGGACACGAACGCTTCTCTGGTTGGCCTTGGTCTCAACAGTGATCGGCAACTTTGGCGTCGTCGCTTTGCCCATCGCCGGAATTCAACTGGAGGCCATCCAACTCTCTGATCAGACCGTGTATGTGCCTCGATTCAGCGTAGACTATCGCACCAGCTTATATCCGGTTCTGTTGGCTTTGGGATACCTCGGTGGCGCACTGTACATGCTGGCATATGCATTCCTGATCTGGCAAACCTGGAGGAAGGCCCGCCGTAGCCCAGCATCATGATATTCCTGCCGCACTTTGTCTACCGATGAGTCAGGTGAATTCGCTTACTTGGTTCAGACGCTTTAAGGAGGCAACCGAGCAATGGACATATTGATTCGGGAGGTTCAACCAGACGATGCCGAAGCGGTCATTGGCATTCTGAACCCGATCATCGAAGCCGGTGTGTATACCGTGCTCGATGCGCCATTCACGGCGGAAGCCGAACGGGATTACATCGTGAGCTTTCCCCGGCGCGGTGT
>JBHLNY010000002.1:0-49276 GCA_048941065.1 Promethearchaeota archaeon | reverse complement strand
TACAAAGAAAAGCAGTTTAGAAATTAGTTAAGAGATTATCTTCATATATATTAGAAAAAGAAAAAATATTACATTTTGTTAAATATAATATTTTACCAGAAATTTACTACAATTTTATAATTTTTACTAGTGACAATCGAAATATGTTCTAATCATTTTTTCTTTTTTTTCCTTTAAATATATCCACCATAATTTGTTATCATTAAAATTACAATTTTAAAAAATAAAAATGATAACTCATATACCAAAAGTTTTGTATGAAAATAAAATAACTGAAGTGTTGGACGAGATTAGATATAATTATGGTAAATTAACCAGAAAGGGATACATTTACGGACTAATAGCCATCGACCAAGACGCAAAGATTATCGCCATCGACTCCCGATTTGACAGAAAGTTAAATTATTGGGATTTAAGCTCCATTGGTGCTGCATTATACGGAGTAGCACGGCAAGGTCAAGACTTTTTTGAGACTGAAGAGTTAGAACGGGCATCCTTAATTTATCGAGATATGCGGCTGTTTGTTAAGTCCATAGGGAAAGTGGAGCTTCAGAAAAAGGGTAAGCGAGATATTTTAGTAGTTATATTGACCGATAATGAAGTCAATTTAGGGGTAATAATCTTGCAAATGAGTAATTTTGCTCTAAAAATTCGGGAAGAAATTAAAAAAAATGAAAAGATGAAAGAAACGTTAAGAATGTCTGAAGAAGAGATTAAAGCACACATCAACAAACTGAAGAAAGAGATTTTTAAAGATAAGATTGGTACAATTTCCTAACTAATGTCATAGGTGATTTTATGGAACTTCCAAGCGAGGATGAATTTGAGATAGGTGAAGAGAAGGAACCAGAATTAGAAATTAGTGAAGATTTTGACTTTAATGATAATGAGAACATGATCCAGTTTAAGATTGTTTATTGGGGTCCAGGTGAAAGTGGGAAGACCACGAATTTCTTTCGATTACGTGAAAAATTTGAGCTATTAAAATTAACAAGGGGGTATTCGATTGATACTACAGAAGGAAGGACACTCTGGGAAGATTCTTTATATTTATTGTTTAAGTTTGCACTTAATGACATAAAATATAATATCATTACGCATGTGGTAACCTGTACAGGTCAAGAACGCTTTTTATCGACTCGTGAGTATGTTTTGGATGGAGCTGATGGGATTATATTTGTTGGAGATTCTTCACCTGATAAGATCGAACAAAATAAAAGAAGTTTTAGGGAATTGATAAGTTTCGCTAGAGCAAGAAAAATTCCATATCTAGTTCAGTTAAATAAGAGAGATCTAAAAAAAGCAATTCCAATTGAAAAGTTTAAGGTTCAGTTAGGATTACCCTTAGAAGAAACCTATCCAGATGGTACTTATGTAATATATCCAACAGTAGCTTTGCAAGGAGAGAATGTTATCAATTGTTTTAAGGATCTTATCCTTCAGGTCATCTTTAAATATTTTCATTGTTAATTAAATTCCAATTTGTTTAAGATTAGGTGGTGATTCGAAGTGGATTCAGGAGTTGATTTTATTACACCAGAATTTTTGAATATATTATTTTTTCAACAGAAGAACTTAGTAATTTTTCCATACATTGATTTAAAGCATCTTCATTCCTTAGAGCTTTTTACTGTTGGTTATAATATAGTTGATCTAGAATCAACAGCATTGCATAATCTAAAAGAGATTCTCGAATATGAAAAAAGTAACTCCTACTCTCAGAACCCTACTCTCTTTTTTATCTATAATGTTGACAAAGATAAAATCTCTGAACTTATGGAACTGGACGGAATGCGATGTATCATAAATACTAATATGAATGTTCAAGACCTTGCGAATGGAAGTGATTTTCTATTTTATAATAAAAAAAATAATCAATTTCTTAATTATGAAGATAATTCTAATTTAGATTTTGAAAATCATCTAATCTCTACTTCTGAAAATGAAATCATTTTACAAGACAAGATTATAAAGATTAAAGCTGCTGCTACGAGAATTTTTACTGAACTAAATCAAGATGAAAAGTTATTGAATCTTCCAGAGATTCTTGCTGACTATGATAAGCGATACTGGAACAAAATTCTACAATTCACGCATACATATTTTGATATAAATATTCCTGATATACCATCTCTAAAATTTGAATCATACTCACAACCCAGAACACATAAAATATTAAAGGATTATTCCCATGAATATGAAATCATTATATCACAGAACAAAAATATTGCTAAGGAGTTTATCCAACTCCTTCATGAATATAGGAATAAGCGGGTAAATTCCGCACACTTAGAATTAGAAGAATTATTCAATCCCCAGAAATTATACAATTACCTACGAAACCATCATTGGAAAGAGGGGATATCTGAAGAATTCTTAAGCGAATGGGTACAAATGAACATCTCGAAATATAACTTAGTTGATAATGACTTATCTGATTTTCAATTCATTTTCAAGAAGTTACAACTGAATAATAAGATATTAATGGATTTATTTGGAAATACTATAGATAATCCAATAGAAAATGAAATAAAAAATCATAAACAATCACTGAAAGGAACTACTAAGATTCCCTCCATCAAAGATTTTCCATACTTTAAGAACTGGCTTCTTAAAAAAATTGATGAGATTGAAAAATTACTGGATTAAAGTTTTTAAATAATAAGGTCGAAGAAGTGGAATTACAAAAAGTTAATATTTATATAGATATTTAACTTATCTACATTCTATGGAATCTAATGAATTTGAGTTAGTCGAAAATCTTAAAACTAGATATTATATATTCTTTGGTTGTATTGTAGGTCTCTTTATAATACTTACTATAGCGTTTAGTGGCTTCCCTGGTGTTGCCTTTATTTATTTTCTAATATTTGAGGGAGTATTACTAGCCATTATAGTTCCTCTCAGTGTTTATGCCTATTCAAGAAATAAGTGGGTAAGATATGTACTTTCAAATGAAAAATTTATGATCATAAAACCAAAAAAAATTCGTTTTGAAATCAGTTGGTCTGAATTTGATGCTATGAAATTGAAAGCATTAGGAAAAGAAATAGGATCACTTAAACCTATAGAACTGCAAAGAAGAACAAATGTATTTAAAATCAAATTTTTAATTGGACCTGATCAACAAATTATTAAATCTATTAAGTTCGCCATTCTCAATAGAGCTAAAGCAAGACAACTTATGGATGCTATCATTGAATATGCTACTAATAAGGGCAAAGATGTTATCTTGAAAAAACGTGATTTATAACTACGGTAAAACGTTTTTATAATGATTGTCTATTATGAAGGCTTTGCCTTCATAATGTAAAATTAATGGAGTGCTCCATTAATAGAAATATAAATTGTAAGATTCAATAGTGAATCTCACGATCATTTAAGGAACTGTTTCTCCTGGGAATAACATTTCTAGTTAACCTCCTCCCCGTTAACCAACACGTAGGTAATCATACCTACAATACTATCTTTTTAGATTTATTTTTAAAGTGAACGAAAAAATTGTTGAATTTAAGTAAATATTAAAAATATTTATAGTATACAACTAACCATAATTATCCAAAATTTTAAATAGAGTTTAAGAGTATTAACTATTAATTATCGTATATTTAAAGATGGTTATTTTCCAATGGGATTTAGTGATAATATGCATTAAAATTTGAAATATAGATGACAATGTTAGAATTTGTTGATTCTTTGGTAGATCTTTCACCTGAAGCAGATGCAAGTAAAATAAATGAAGTCTTTCAGAAAGTGCTCACTGAAATTGAATCATTCTTAGATTTAACTCCCCTTTATAGAATCATAGAAATATCGTTTAGTGAAACCATTCAACCTGAAATCAATAATGAAAATATTTTTAGTCTAGGGGTTAATAGACATGTCAAATCTGATCATTTATCAATAGAGGTTTATAAGAAATATAATAAGTATTTACCAATTATTTTACTTAGAGAAATCTATAATTGTTTTATTCCAGATACTTTATTAGAAAAAAGAAACGTGCAATTCATAATTCATCAACTTCTTACTAATGAATTTTCCAAATTCTCCCTGATAGAGGAATGGAATTCTTTAATCTATCATCAAATAGTAGATTACGAATTAATGGATGCTTTACTTGACAAATTGGAAAAGTATTTAAAACTTGAGGGAGCTATATCATTTACTATTGGATTCTTACGTAGGAATGCTACAATCATAGAAAATATGGGAGATCTCTTTTATACAATACTTTTCAAAGAATATGCTCTGGAAACAGCTGAATTTATGAATGATGATGATTTGATTGAGACAATTAGAATTACTTGTCAAATGTTCTATCGTTTAAAAAGCTATAAATCGTTATTAGAATATGAAAATTACTTTAAAGAATTTAAGAATAAACATATTATCAAAACAGATTTAAGTTTAAATAAATATATTGACAAGATGCGAAAGGTTAAGAATTATACGTACATCAGCCCTAGCTTACAATTCAATTGGATGTCAATAAATGTGATATTTATCCATACTTTTTTTATTTTTAATCCAATTTTGAAGAGAGCTAGTATTGAAAAAATTATACAAAATATTCCTTTTTTAATTGTGATTAAGCGGTCAAGGAATAATTTTTCCTCCGAATTATCGGCCATGTTTTATATTCCAAAGATATATGTGAAGGATTTTTTATCTTTATTAGAAAAATTGGAAAAAAATGGTTATATTCTTGAGAAAAAGTGTTTAATGACAAGAAGCTTTACTAATCTTTTAAATCTTAATTATTTTAGAGAATTTCACAAAAGTAAGAGAAAATTTATAGATAGAGATAATAGTAATTATAAGAAGAAATATGAGATTGAATTTAATATAGAATATATCCCTACTTCTTTCAAACCTAACTTATCAATCTTAGATTTTGCAATTCTTGATAGATTAAATAGCTTTTCAGGTGCAGGATTTACATTTGAAAGAAGAATAGAAACCCTTAACGCATTAAAATCTGATATAAATAATAGGATATTAAGTGAAAAAGCTATTCTGAACAACTTAAACAAATATTTCCATAAAATTGATAGTTCACTTGAATTTAAAAACGCTCTTTTATATTTCTTGAAAAAATTTCAAATCTATGGATTCTTCTATGTAAAAAACCTATTAAACGATCTCTTAATATGTCTTGATAAGATAAATAATATACTTACTAGTAATTCTGAAATTAAAAATGAATACCAACTTCAAGAGTTTATCAATATAACTGGCTTTTCACAAGAACTTGAATATAACCTCTTATATAACGTTAAAAAAATTAACCACATGCTATTTAATAAATTTATTACCTTATACTTTAAATCAAAAAAAGAATTTTATAAAGAACATGAAAAATTCCAATTTTTCAACAATTTTTTTAAATTATGTAATAGTTTGAAAGTATTTAACATAGCCCAGATAATTCGAATAATTGAAAATAGAGAAATAAGGCAAGAAATTTACTTAACAAGAAAAGAAAAATTGAAAGACTCTTATACGGTATTTGACCCAGAGAAACTTACAAACCAAGATATAGAAACTATATTGGATAAGTTTGTTAAACAAGATCCTCCTTTAGCAAAACCTTTACTAATAAACTCAATTTTAACAAGTACATTTTCAAATTATTTTCCTGCCTTTTTTCTTAAGGATAGATCAGAAACTCGGAGAAATTTAAGAAAATTGATAAAGTTTTTTCCAAGGACATGGCTATTTTCTTTAGAAGATTTATTTACAGGCGATAAATTAATATTTGTTATCTTGTATCTTCCTAATTTAAAGGAAAAAGATTTATTTTTATCAATTTTGCACTCTTTATTCGGTGAAAATCTAATTAACTTCAAAAGACTTTATTGGAGTGGATTAATAGGAATGATAGGTCCATTACAATACCCTTTTTTAGATTTTTATGATTTTAGATCAAATCAATTTTTTTATAGTAAAGATTTGTATAAGCAATACTTTTTGTATGTACAAAAAATTTTAGGTAATCCCCTTGAAATTCGCCAAGAATTCTCTGACAAAATTCATAATTTTTTATGGTTTACAGAAAAAAATTTAAAAGACTTAAGTAAAAAGGTTGAAACACGTTTTATAAAAGAGAATGCTGAATATAATAAAAAATTATTAAATGAAATATTTCAATTTCATGATGACTTAACTCTAAATATTTTAAATAACAAACGAACAGGAACATCCCTTATTAAAAATTACATTAAATCAATAAAGTTTATACCGTGTTTCGAACAGTTTGGTTTATCACAATATTTTCTCTTTATTCGACCTTTTAATTTAGGAGATACAGATTTGAAACTTTTATTGAGTAATACTTTTCAAAAAGTAAAATATCCAGTTCGCATTGATAGTTCTAGTTCCCTATTTATTAACTACCTATATCCATACCGTAATCCTAATAAGGCATATTTAAATTATCATACAAAGACAAAAAAGAATGTTCGGGAATATTGCCTATTTTTTTTGAAGAAAGTTTTTCAGATATTTAATTTTAATTACAATCTAGGCAAAAACAAATGGAACTATGATCCTAATCGATTCAAGATTCATATTCAAAATATTCTCTTCAATCCTACATACAAATCCCAAGTATCAAAAGTGAAGCATTTTAATTTAGGCGATCTAAAAAGCTCAGAATTTTTTGGCCAAAATTCTATGTATTTTGAGAAATTAGTCCAAATATATAATTGGAGAGCAAGTGACTTATATTCATATAATTTTGAGAATAATGTAGTTCCAGATCTTCTTAAAGAAAGTTTAATCTTTCCTTATATTAAATTAAAGAATCTAGGTTTACTCGAAAAGATTTATATTATTTTACCGAATATAAAGAAAGAATTAAATAAAAAAATACTACAAATCTTTAGCTTTTTCAATTTTGGTTTTGTATATGAAATTGAAGGAGAATATTTTATCTATGGTATGAATGATGAAATTAGTTTTGAGAATGGGGTAATGATTAAGCTATATTTTCCAGATTGTGAAATAAATGAGTTTGAAAGCATTTTTGAATTATTATTTCATTATTTAGGAATTGATCATTATCTTATTTTGAATGATATGATCGATGGGAAAAAATTACTCGAGTTTCTTTATCAAGATTTGAGTTTTTTGAAATCCTATAATCCTTTAAAAAATTTAAAGTGGAGTAAAAAAGAAAAAAGATGGATGAATTACAAACTCTACGGAGAAGGGCTCAAGCCTATATACCATCCATTACTTCCAAAAGAAGAGCATGATTAAGAATTCTTTTTCTCAATGAATTTATTCCTAAAAAAATGTGATGTTTAAATAGTCATGGTTATAGAAATAGTCACTTGTTGATCACTATTTTTCTCAAAGAGAATTTACGGGAAGGATGACCTTCCTTGATTCTCCTTTTATTTTTATTAAGAGAAAAAGACAATTAACAAAAATTAAGTTTATAAAAAATTATTAAATAAAATTCTTATCGTTTAATTTTATTATTTATTACAAGTCAAGAAAATTTAAATATAGATTTAACTAAAAAATTTATATTAAACTATAAATTCTTTATGATGATTGAAATGGCTGATATAAAGGTAGAGATCGCTTCTCCAGCACAAATTGAGGATTTACGAGATCTAACGAAACACCTTGTTGAGGAATTAGGAGAAAAATTTGATCCAAAACGTTTCGACTGGGGAATTCGAAGAAGATTATACGACCCATTGCAAAGACATGGAATTTTAATTGCCATAGATGAAGAAGAAAATAAAGTTGCTGGCATGATAATAGCAGAACTTAGAATAGACCCTTTTGGGACCTCAGAAGGATATATTAAGCAATTTTTCTTAAAGGAGGATTATCGTGGTAAGGGATACGGTCGAAAATTACTTGAAAAAGCTCTTGAACATCTTAAAAAGATAAAAGTTGAGAAAGTTAAAGTTAATATAAGAGAAGAAGCAAAGAAGGCTTCAGACTTATACAAAAGTATGGATTTTAAAAAAGTATTCGAGGTTTTAGAGTTAAATTTAACTAAATAGCGTCTTAAAATTAACATTTTTTTAGAAAATGAGCTTAGAAATTTTTCCTTGGGTAGAAAAATATCGTCCAAAATCTTTTGATGATATCGTAAGTCAAAATATTGCTATTAATAACATAAGAAAATTTGTACAAACTACTAACATGCCCCATATGATTTTTGCTGGTCCTGCTGGAACGGGAAAAACAAGTACTGCATTAATAATAGCAAGAACCTTCCTCAAAAAAGAAGAGATTGATACAAATCTTCTAGAATTGAATGCTTCTGACACCGTAAGAATAGATTTTGTAAGGAACATTCTTAAAAGCTTTGTAGATCAAAATATCATAAAAAATGGGACCTTGAAATTTGTGATTTTGGATGAAGCAGATAATATTCCATCCCAAGTTCAACAAGCTCTTAGAAGGATTATAGAAAAGGCATCTAATAACGTTAAATTCATATTATTATGTAATTATATAAATAGAATTATAGATCCTATAATATCTCGATGTGCTGTATTTAGGTTTGTTAATCTTTCTAAGGAGAAAATTGTAGAAAGATTAAAGTATATCTCAAAAAAGGAAAAGCTTGCAATTCCTTCCGAGAAATCACAAGAGTTTTTTGAAAAGTTATATTTTATTTCAGGTGGTGATTTAAGGAAAGCAATAAATACACTACAAATGTCAGTAGCACTTGAATTATTAGATGATTTAGACATTGATGAAATCCTAAAAATTTCTGGATTTTTAGACGAGTCCACCTTAAAATTTCTGATTGAAGCTATTAAAAATAAAGATTTCAAAAAATCTAGAGAATTAATTAACTCGGTTGAAAATCTCGATAGTAGAAATTTCATTCGTCAACTATTAGACTCCTTGTCTTTACTTAATATGGATTCTCAGAATTTAACTAGTTTAAACTCTTTTATTGGAGATATAGATTATCGAATAAGTCAAGGTGCAGATGAACACATTCAAATTTCAGCAATTATAGCGAAAATGATAGAATTAGTAAATAAATAAAACTTCAAGATTTGGATAAAAATAATAGTAAAAAAATTATGAAGCGGTAAGATATTGAAGACTAATATTCCAATTTGGAGAATCAAATACCATCCAAAGAACTTAGACGGAATTTGTGGAAGAGATAATGTCAAAAATACATTAAAGCAATTTATAAAACAGAAAAATTTTCCTCATATATTGTTTATAGGTTCTGAAGGTATTGGAAAAACCACTATCGCCCAATTATTTGCAAAGGAATTTTTAAGTAATAATTATGATGCTAACTTCAAATTAATTTATGCTGATGTTCCATTAAGTGATGATGAACGGAAACAAGCAAAATCTGAAGCATATATTTCAACAAGTAAAATCGGAAGCATGGCAGGTAGAACTATAACTACTCCTGCTTTTATCCAAGTTAGAGTTAAACCTTTTGTACAATTAAAGGTAATTGGAGATGCTCCATTCAAAATATTAGTAGTAAAAAATTTTGAGTTTTTAGGATCCAATCAGCAAGGCTTTAGGAGATTAATGGAGATTTACGGCTCTAATTGTAGAGTAATTTTAATCTCAACTAAAGTTTCAAGTATTATCGATCCTATTGTGAGTAGATGTCAAATAATACTAATTTCTCGTGCAGAATTCGATAAATTTAGAGATTTGATAAAAGATGTCGCTAAAAATGAATCTCTGGATATTAATGATAATGCTATTGAAGTTTTATTCAAGGTTTCTGAAGGGAAAATTTCGAAAGCAATTGATCTATTACAACTATGTAGTATTTCAGGGAAAAGTATAGATATGAAAAAATTATATGAAAATTCGCAAAGATTTCAAAATGATCTTATAAGAAATCTTTTGTTGATGGCTCTCCGAGGAGATTTCCCAAAATCGAGAGATTTAGCGCGAAAAATTATTTCTAATTATAAATATAACCCACATGAAATATTTTCTCTTCTGCTTAAGGAATTAAATAAATTACCTTTAAGTAAATTTGTACGAGTCAAATTAATCAACTTAATAGCAGATTCTGATTTTAGAGCAATTGATGGAATAGATAATGACATTCAAATCTCAGCATTATTATCTAAAATATGTTTATTCTCAGAATGTTTATAGGTGATTAAAATGTCCAAAAAAATAAATAACATTCCTTGGGTTGAAAAGTATAGACCTCAAAGTCTTAAAGATATGGCTTTACCCTCAGCACGAGTTAGTGGGCATAGGATAAAACTGGATGAGGAATTAAATAATTTTATTAGAGAATTTAAAACTGAGATCAACAAAATAAATGAGGAAAATAAAAAAATAAGAGCCTTTAATAGGACTGCTGTAGAAAAAGATCAAAAAGAAGAACTAAAAATATCTCCAGAAAAAGCAGCTATATTATTAGAAGGACCGCCTGGAGTAGGAAAAACCTCGATAGTTTATGCCCTTGCAAATGATTTAAATATGGAAGTTATTGAAACTAATGCTTCTGATACGCGAACTAGGGGAGCCATAGAAAGTAAACTAAAAGAAACGACAAAAACGAGAGGGATTATGGACTTTATCACTCAATCAAAAGATAAAATGATTCTTATTGATGAGATTGATGGTATTTATGGCGTACAAGATAGAGGTGCAGTTCCAACCATATTAGAATTAATTCAAAATACTCAATTTCCAGTTATCATGTGTTCAAATGAATATAAAACAAACTTACAACCAATCTATAATCAAGTACAAAGGATTGAAGTCCACCCATTACCCAAAAATGAAATGCTTAAAATTGCTAAAAAGATTCTTGAAAAGGAGAAAATAACTGATCTCACAGAAGAAGATTTAGAACTTATCATAGATAAGAATAACGGAGATTTAAGGGGTGTTATTAATGATCTTCAAGGAATTAGTCAAGGTGTAATGGATAAGGATAACAAAGAATTGATCCTTAGCTTACATCGAGATAGTATCGAAGAAATTTTTACTTTAATACGGAATTTATTTCAAGTTTCTACAATATCAGAAGCCCGGAACTTAACAGATAAATCAGATGTTGATTACAATTTTCTATATAAATGGATAAATGAAAATCTCCCAACTTTCCTAAAAACTAATAGAGAAATCGCTGATGCCTACGAAAATCTCTCCCTAGCAGATGAAGTTTTCGGAAGAATCCGTAAAAACCAATATTGGGGGTTATTACCTTACTTCTATGATCTTTTTGCAGGAGGTGTTGCTTTATCCAGAAAACAAACACCAGTAGCTAAAGGATTTCGAAGGGTTGTATTCCCTCGTTATATTTCTGGGAGTTATTTTTCATTAACAAATACCGAAAAAGAATTCGCTGAAAAAATACAAAAAATATATGAAATTTCTCCAATTGAATTCATACAAGAACTCCTACCCTTCTTAAAAATCCTCTCCGGATCATCACGAAAACAACTTAAAAATATTAGTGATTGGTTGGAATTAGATGCAAAAGAGAAAAAGCTATTAAAATAAAAAAATAATATACAAAATTTTTAAATTAAAATCCAAAAATGAGTAGATCAAATCTTTAAAAATCATAATAAACACAATAAAAAGAATAATTAGCTTCTCCTTAATTGATAATAATTCTAGATAATTTTCCAGATCTCATATATAGTAAAAAAATTTTACATTTCTCAAAATAATGCTCCAAATCATCACAATTACTTATACCCATAAGTATTATAAACTATAAAGTTTTGATTTCTCACAATAAGTATAAAAAAAATAATTTTATTGAGTAAAAAATGTCTGAAGTTAAAGAATCAGAAGTTAAAATAACTGAAGAAATTGAGGCGTTTAGGTCAAAAAAAACACAGTTTACATTACAGCTTGCTGGAGGAGCTATTTTTGGAGCTCTTTCTACTGTTGTTGCTATTATTCTTTCCCCAATAATAAATTCTTCTAGAATTCAAGGATGGGGAATTGCAATGTTTGATCCTACTTCTTGGTTATGGATTGCCTGCTTCTTAATCTTTGGCGCCACAGCAGGGTTAATAAGTTGTGTTACTGGCTCATTCGGCTTATTAATTATTGATCCAACGGGAATAGGTCCAGCTTTTAAATTTGCAGCTACAATTCCTCTAATTATTGTACCATACTTTGTCTTTAATTTAAATGAGAAGGGAGTATCTAATAGCCAAAAATTAAAAGATCCAAAAATATATACTGTAAGTGGATTATTAAGTTTAATTGTTAGGATTGGAGCAATGATATTTTTAAACTTACTCTTTTTTGCGACAGTGTGGGGGATAGAAGCATTTGACTTTGTTGATCTTGATGTTATTGGTTTAGGAAATATTAAAGGTATAACAGCAGTTTTAATTTTTACCCCAATAATTAATTTCTATACAGGTGTTTTAGATCTCGTAATTCCTTATTTCCTTGTATATGGATCAAACTTGGATGAGAAATTTGGATTTTGGTAATTAAATTTCTTCCTTTTCTTTTTATTTTAATATAGTAAGGAAAAAAAGCTAGATTCTGGTTTGTTCAAGGTTCTACTGGTTTTTCTTCCACAACTTTTTTCTTTTTTAACCTCATTCCAAATAAAAATCGAAGAAAATTTAGTTTTCTTATTAATAAAACTAAGCCTAGAATTATAGCAAGTGATACTGAACTAATTATAATATATTTTACTATAATGAGAATCTCTAATTCAATAATAAAGAATCCAATAATCACTATTATAGTTTGATGAAGTATATAAAAGGGCATAACAATTTCATTTAAAAATCTTCTCGATTTACTATTGAAATTAAGGTATCTCCTGCCAATATTAAGTAGTATAATTATCCAGCACCAACCATACATCCCTCTGATAATCCAAAATAGAGGATCTGCAATAGTAAATTGGTCATTATAAAAAATGGCATCAAAAAAGAAAGCTAATACTATGATAAGTAATACCACTGAAATCACACCAATAACAGAGCTAATCCTCTCATTATTTTCGATAGATTTCTTAAAATGCTCATTTGAAACTAATAGAAAGCCATATATGGTGAAAATTAATAGTGAAATAATATTCCATCCCCCAAATCTCGGAATTCCACCATCTCCGTCAAAAGGGTTAAATAGTTCGATAATAATAGGAATAATCATAAATAATAAAAGCGCTCCAGGCTTTTTAAAAAATGATCCTAGTAATAACAGTTTGTCATGATTCTTTTCTTTTCCAAGGTAAGTAAATAAGGGTAAGGTTATTAACGAGAAAAGGAAAAGTAGAACTAAAAACCATAAGTGTAAGCCAATCCAAGCAAAATTTCCTCCAAAACCATACAGACCATTATAATATTTAGTAAAGTAAAATTCAAAAAAGCTACCACTAAATGCTCCATGGTTTATACGCTCAAGGTACACTTGTATAGATATATGTGTAAAGATTCCAAATAGAAATGGAACCATTAGGCGAATAAATCGTGCTAATATATACTTTTTCCCTTTTAGAAATTTTAACGCATAAAAAGCACCCATTCCTGCAATCATAAAAAAGAGAGGCATTCCAATTCCAGTTAAAAAAGTAAAATATCCGATTAAGTATTTGTCTACGATATCATTCTTTACGTGCCAATCTTCAGAGTCAAAAAATCGTGCACAATGATATATAAACACTAGAAATATCGCAATAATTCGTAACCAATCTAAATCATAACGCCGTTCGTATTTTTGCAAGCTTGGTTCAGATGTCTCTTTATCAAATGAATTCAAGGTATCTTCTCTTTGAATATTGTATAAGTCTAAAAAAATTAATTTTAACGTAAATAATATTTTGGTTAATATCTATATATACTTATATTTAACAATATAATCCTGAGAGAGGATTCTTATCTTAAATACTGATTTTAATGATATAAAATATAAATTTGAAAAGGGAATTGGGACAATAACATTAAATCGCCCAGATAAGCTTAATGCCATACAATATCCGCTATTAATGGAAATTGTAAATGTTATGGAGTCAATTATGAAGAAAAGGGCATTACGTGTCCTTGTTATTGAAGGAGAAGGTCATAGTTTTTGTTCTGGTGATGATATGATAAATTTAGGACCAGAAGGTCCTAGATTTCCACCATTAGAAGATGGATCTCGAATACCTCATCATAGAGTAGTCCGGTTGATTCGTGAAATTCAAAAACCCGTAATAGCATTGCTAAATGGGTATTGTTTGGGAGCAGGGTTTGATTTAGCACTTGCTTGTGACTTTCGATTAGCTGCAGATAATTTAAAAATTGGTGATTATCGTAGTACAAGAGCTCAATGTGTTTTAAGCGGAACAAGTTGGTTTCTTCCAAGAATTGTAGGATTAGCACGAGCAACGGATATAATACTGACTGGTAGACTTCTTGATGCAGAGGAAGCACTTGAAATTGGGCTCGTTAATAAAGTCTTTCCACTTTCAAAATTTAAAGAGAAATCAAAAGAGTATATACAGAAGATAACCGAACTTCCAACAATGTGTATTGGTTATGATAAAGCTATGCTAAACTATTCTCAGTACAATGAATTATTTCCTTCCTTACAAAAAGAATTTAGATTATATTGTAAGAACATTAGGACTTATGATTTTGGAGAGGGTATGAAATCATTTTCACAGAAACGTGATCCCAAATTTAAAGGAAGATAGAAATTTCTTAATTATAAAATTACAAAATAATTTATTGATTAAAATGATTATATCAAAACAGATCCAAGAATTTTTGTTAAATGAAGCTTTAGAGCGATTTTTAAGGTACACAAAAGTCTGGACCACTTCAGATGAAACATCTACTTCCGTTCCTTCTACTAAAATTCAATTTGATTTAGCAAAATTATTAGTTGATGAGTTAAAATCTCTAGATCTTGAGGAAATCACTCTTAATGAATTTGGTTTTGTTTATGCATATTTGCCACCAAGTATTGGATTTGAAAAAGTAAAACCGATTGGTTTGTTAGCCCATTTAGATACTTCACCTGCTGCTAGTGGAAAAGAGGTAAAACCGGTTATTCATCAAAATTATAATGGAAAAGAAATTAAATTCTTACAAGATAAAGAGTTAATTTTAACGATTGAAGATTCTCCTAATTTAGAAGAATATATAGGTCTTGATATTATAACTTCCGAAGGAGATACATTGTTAGGAGCTGACGATAAGGCAGGAATTGCTGAAATTATGGCTGCATGTGCGGTATGGCAAAAATTTCCGGAATTAAAGCATGGTCCGATAATATTATGTTTTACTCCCGATGAAGAAACAGGGACAGGTATTAAAAAAGTTAATGAGAAGAAGTTACCTAAAACATGCTATACTGTGGATGGAGGTGAAATAGGAGAATTAGAATTTGAATGCTTTGATGCATGGTTAGCAACCTTTAAATTTAAAGGTTTAAGTGTTCATCCCGGATATGCCAAGAATCTGATGATAAACGCAATACAAATCGCTACTAGATTTTTTAGTGAAATTCCTGAAGCAGAGTTACCTGAACATACAGAAGAAAGAGAAGGTTATTTTCATTTATCTAAATTACAAGGTGTATCTGAGGAAGCTACGGCAAGAATGATCATTAGAGATTATGCTGAACAAAATAACCAGAGAAGAATGGATTATCTTAGGAATCTAAAAAATACATATGAACTTCGTTATCCCGGATTAAAAATCGAATTAAATTTTCTTCATCAATATCAAAATATGATTAGATTTATTGAGAAAAAGCAAAAAATTGTCGATTTAGCAAAATTAGCTATTGAAAAAGCAGGAGTAGAAGTAAAGATTCACGCAATAAGAGGAGGCACAGATGGAGCTCAACTGAGCGCAAAAGGAATTTTAACTCCAAATATATTTACTGGTGGACATTTAGCTCACTCCAGAAAAGAATATATTCCCACTCTAGCTTTACAAAAAGCAGCGGAAGTTTTAATCTATTTAGCTGATTTATGGACTCAAGAAAAATGAAAATTATTAACTTATTTCCTTACTGATGATTTTAGAGAAATCAGTTATAGAAAATATTATGATACATAAAAATAATAAAATTGAAATATATAAGAAAGCCCAGATATAGGAAAATACATCGTAAATTATACCAAAAATAATGGATTCTCCTAAAGAAATGAGTCCAACTGAAAGATAATAATAGCCATAAGCTCTTCCACGTTTTTTCTTCCCGGCTAGATCTGCGATGTAAGCTCGTGAAATAGGATCTACAGAAGCTAAATAATACCCATAAGCAATAAATATAATGATTATTAGTATTATTGAATAGAGTGAAATTTTAATAGGAAAAGCAAGAAAAATGCAGGTAATTAATAATATACATAATCCTATTATAATGACTGGTTTTCGTCCAATTTTATCAGATATCGTCCCAGTTATAGGAGAAAAGAATGTATAGATAATATTACTTATAAGATATAAAACGGGAATTAGAAATTTAACAGGGACATAATCTGCAGCTCTAATGATAAGAAACGCGATGTCTAGGCTAGCGAATTCAATAACTCCAAGAATTATTATTAATTTGATGAAATTTTTATCTATTTTATCCATTTTAGGTCCCAAATCTTTTAGAAATCCTAATTTTTTATCTAGACTATTGGGATCAACATCTCTCACCATTAATATTAAGAAAATTGCCAAAATACCTGGAAAAATAGAGAAAAAAATAATCTGTGAATAAGTCCATGCTAACAATAAGAAAAGAAAAGCTAAAAGTGAACCAACTACAGCACCTAGAGTATCCATTGCTCTATGTAATCCAAATGCTTTACCTCTTTCAACAGAATAATAGGAGATCAGAGTATCCCTCGAAGAGGTTCTTAAACCCTTTCCAAAACGATCTGCTGTTTTTAATCCTAAAACAAATTCCCAAGATGGACTAAGACCAATAAACGGTTTAGATAAATTTGATAATGAATAACCAGCAACAACAAAGGGTTTTCTTCTATTTATCTTATCACTTAACCATCCTGTAACTCCTTTTAAAATATTTGATATTGCTGTTGTTACTCCTGAGATTAAACCTAGAATGGTAGCAGTTCCACCAATAGAAAAAATAAATAGTGGTAAAATACTTTGTATCATTTCACTTGATACATCAGTAAAAAATGATACTAATCCCATTAAAAATACTTGAACTGAAATTCCCAGAATAAGTTTTTGTTTATGAATGGAATTATTTTCTTTGACCATATTTGAAAAAGTTTTTTTATTGAATAAATATAATAAAAATAATTGAAAAAAATATATTGTGATTCCAATGTCAGAAGAAAAAAGCACTTTAAATATTATTGATAAAACCCTAAGGGATGTAGAAACTAATTTTAAAGATTTTATAAATATTTTAGAATCTGCAAGAAATGAATTAATAGAGCTTGAAAATGATAAATTGTCTTTAAGCAATGAGAAAGAAATCCTTGAAGCTGAAAAGATACAGTTAGAAGATGAAAAAAATAAATTAGAAGTGGAAAAAAAGCAATTAGAGCAGGATAAAATTAAACTAGAAGAAGAAACAAGAACACTAGCTAAAGAAAAGCAAGAACGAGATCAGAAAATAGGTGCGATGACTGAAGAACAAATGAAATTACTTGATGAATATAAAAAGGTAAAAGTCGAATTACAAAAATTTATGAAAGCTGCTGCAGAAGCAGAGGAAGCAGAATTTAATTTTGAAAGAGTTCGTGCATTATTATCTATTTATACGGCCTTAGTCTCTGAAATTTGGCAAGGGCAACCACATTACAGGATATTATATACACTCCATGGAGATAAGGAGGCAATGACAAGAGATGAATTGAAAAATACAACAGGAATAGGAGGTGCATTCATACTACATTCTGTTCAAGAATTAGCGAAAGTAGGATTATTAGAATATGATATGGATACAGGGACAGCCAAATTAAAAAAACGTTTATTTCCAAAGAAAGCATTAGAAGAAAAATAAGAATTCAAGTGGGTTTTATTTATTCTTTTAAAAGATTAATTAATTTTAAAAGAGTAACCATTTTTATCAATCCCTTAATTTTCACTTTTCTTGTAAGCCATTTTAATCCAATATTTAATAAGGATATTTTATTCATAACAAGTGCTAAAAAGATCTGGGAGTTCATGGATATATAACCATTCCAGCCTAATATCTTCTTTTTTAAATTACTTTTTGGCACATTTCTAACACTCTCAATAATTATGGTACCATTCTCTATTATAATTAAGGCAGCAAAGTTTAAATTCGAAGCATTTACGAGATATTTTCGGTTTACATTTTTAAATTTTTCTTTAAAGTTGGGATGTTCATTTAGAGGGTCTAGAACATTTTTAATAATTCCAGCAAAACCTCTAGCTTTCTTTTCAACTAATTTAGTTTCCATTATAATCATTACATCTTATTATTATTCTTTTTCTAATTTACTTATCTGGATTTGATGAGATATAAAATCCAGAATCAGCAATTCCGTTGGGATCAAATTCTTTCTTTATCTTTCTCAACCATTTCTGATAATCCATCATATAAGGACCAAACATATCATGCATACGGTCGCCTTCCACAAAGAACGGAGCTCCTAGATGCTTAACTAAATCAAATTGATAATTATCTTCCATAAATTCACCCATTCCCTTTACACTTTCCTCTTTAGTTTGGTCGAACAACGTTATGGATTCAACATGGAAATAATGACCCGACTCATATGAAGTCATCCAGACTCCTTCTCCAAAATCATTTCCTATTACTCCTTTTTTGATATACTTCTTTTTCAAAGGAATACTTGTTTTTGTAGTTTTAAGGCATATTGAGGCTGTATCGCATTGACCTTTAGCTGATTGAAAACCTCCTGTTGCTATAAAACCATGCAACCCTAAATTTGAACGTAATGCTTCAGCATAAAAAAGTGAATTGGGAATATATTTTGCCCCAATAATGTTTGTTAATTTGAGTTCATCCAGAAGCATCTCCATTACTTTTTGTTTGTAATTAAATTCTCGTTTAGTTCTTGCTGTGATAATTACGACTAAAGGAGTCTTTAAACTGGCAATTGCCATTTTATCCATCATGGATTCAAAGCTATTTGAAAATATTGCTGCTAAACCATAACCTGATAAATGACTGCACATAAAGGATATTTCCTCTTCTTCTATTCGTAAAATAACTTTTTCAAGATAATTATAACTTCGACAATCCATAACATACAATCTCATAAAATCAGGGATCTTAAAATCATAATTAGGACAATATCCTCTTAATTCAAACTGGGTACTACATGGATATGGTACAAGTTTGATTGCTACTTTAGTAAACACACCAATACCAGATTTTGCTCCTGCCCAACCTCTCATTATCCCTCTTAAGCTAGGACCTGGACCATCTCCATTGTACCAATCAGGATTATGGGTATTACCGGCTGAACCTAACTTAATTATTTCTCCATCGGGTAAAACCCACTCAACACCTAAGACATTACGTGCGCTATGTCCTGTATAAGGAGCAGTAAAACCTGGACCATTCATTGAGGTTGCACTAGCAAGAGGGGATACCTGTGGACCTGCACCTGGCATATGAACTGTTAAATCGTATTTCATAGCTTCAACTTGTAGTTGTGCACCACTAACATAGGGTTCTACCACCGCATACAGATTATTTTCATCAATCTTAATGATTTTATTCATTCTTCTTAAATCTAAAAGTATACAATTCTCTGAAGAGGGTTGATTCCATGGACCTAATCCTGTAGATTGGGCTTTAAACTGTAAAGCATATTTATTGCATAACTTTACAATTTTTTGCACTTCTTCACTATTAGAAGGTAATATCACGGCTTTAGGGATAACAGAAAATGGAATAGGTTCTTTATCTTCCATATAATTAACAAACTCCATACACCAGTTATAACTATATGCATTTGTGATTACTTCACCATCATTAACATTTTCTAAACCTACGATTTCTTGGAGTTCTTTTAAGATTTGTTTTTCTAGTACCATTTATGCAGCCTCCTCAGTGATTTCTTTTAATTTGTTTGGAGCTAATCCTAACGACATGAGTAATAATTCGCTAATATCATAATATTTTAAATTAGAACCTTTTTCTTTAATCCCATCCTGTAAATTTGTTGAACAAAACGGACAAGCAGAAATAAGTGTAGTAGCTCCGGAAATTTCGGCTTCTTCAATTCTCATCTTAGCCGTTTGTATGGCAAATTCGGGAAAAGCAGATTTCACACCAGCTCCAGCACCACAACAATAAGCATATTCTTTGATACGTTCCATTTCTACTAATTTCAAACCTGGAATCTTTTTCAGTATATTTCTGGGAGCTTCATATATTCCATTCGATCCTGTACGCTTCGGTTTTGGAGGTATATTAAGAGAAATAAGAGGCATCAAATCAACAACATCTCCATCCCATTTCTCATATCTTTCAGCATTCCTTCCTAAATGACATGGATCATGATAGGTTGCGATGACTGGTATTTCTTTTGTTAGTTTTAATTTATGAGTTTCGAGTAATTCTTCAAAAAATTCAACAGTGTGCAATACTCTGAAATTATATTCTCTATATAATGGATAATCTACTTTAAATGTGTCATAGCATCCAGCACAGCTAAAAATAACTGTTTGAATACCCTTCGATTCAATAACATCCAAATTTTTATTTAGATATTCTTTAAATGTTTTTACATCTCCAGTTCTTAAAACTGGGCTACCACAACAAAATTCATCATTTTGTAAAATATTAAATGAAACTCCTGCAGCTTTCAGTATACGTGCTGCTGCGATAGCCATCTCTTGTCTTCGATAAGAGGATGTGCATCCTACAAAATATAACACTTTAGCTTCTGGATTTAATTGAATATCTTCTGGCAACCAGGCCAATCTCTTTTCATGGGGTTCATTGTATGGATTATTGACTGTATTCACAGCTTCGATATATTCTTGCTGTTTTGGCATTGGACCGTATCCTAAATCAACAAGTTTTTCTCTAAGTTTTATTATTATTTCTAATGGTTCTAAAGTATTGAGAAACTTACAAGAAACAGCACAATTTCCACATTCAGTACATTTATATACAATATCCCTCAATTCTTCTGATGGTTTAATTCTACCCATCTCTAATAATAACGCTAAAATGATACGACCTCCTCCACTATATGGATGATAATTGTATATATCTATTGATGGACATGCACTAGCATATTTTTGACTTTTAATTTGAACTTGAGGAATCCATTTGCAGATAGAACAACGTAAACAGCGCTTAATCATTTTTTTGTAATCAGATTCATTTATCATAACATAAAACTCCCGGATTTAGTATATTATTAGGATCAAAAATCTTTTTTACTTTTTTTAAGGCAATTTGGGTTTGATCATCATGTCTATCATAAATATCCTTAGCTAAAGGGCTATAAGGACGATTGAAAAAGGCTCCTAAATCCATGAGATTTCTACTTATTTTTAAGAAGGTTTCTTTTAGGTTAGGCAATAGAGTAGAATCATTAGGATCATAAAAAATGTCAAATTCACAGTGATAAGCAGTTCCTTGATTAATTGGTTGAATATAAATGCCTAAATCTTTCAAATTTTTCGATTCTACAAGTGAAATATATTCATGGATTTTTTCAAATTGACTAATAAAGAATATATCTTGATATCCTCCTCTATATTTCATTCTCCATGGATACGAAGTTACTTCTGATACACATTCAATAATTTGACTCTCATTTAAAACAATTTCGCTCTTTAAATTTTCAAGCTTCAAATTCTTCAAAATGTCTTTAATATCACCCTCTAGATACTCTAATTTATCCTCAGACAATTTCCCCCTACCAGCAATAATATAAATTAAACTCCATTTCGATAAAGAATTTGCTAATTTATCTATCTTCTGGGTAGTATTTTCTAACAATGAAGCTAAACTTAAATTATTTAAAATGAAAGTCTCATCACATATTCTATATCTTATTAATTCATGTTGGAATTTCAAGAGTTCATAAACACTTTTCGATTGAAAATGAAACATTCTTTGAATTGATGGAACTAATTCTAATTTAAGTGTAGCCCAAGTTACAATACCTAGACTTCCTTGAGCTCCTTGTATAACTCTGAAAGGACTAAATTGAGTAGGACCCATAGGATTTACATATGCGATTCCTTTTCTTTGCTTTTGCTTCATTGTTCCTGAACCTGCAGCTGTACCCGTCCGAAACAAATCTCCGGTACCAAATATTACTTCAGTGCATAAGAGGGGATCAGAACTATCCCAATGATATCTAGGAATTGTAATGGGTTCTCGCTCTAATGCTGATACAACTATAGATTTAGTCCCTGTCGGATAGAGCGGCATTAGGAATCTTAATCCTTTTTCTTTTAACTTAGGAATTATATCATTGAATGTTACACCTGGTTCTACCATTAAAACACGATTCTTTTTATCTATATTAAGAATTTTTCTCATCTTTGAGAGATTTAATATAATAGAGTTCTCTTTTCTAGGTATAGTATCTCCATGATGTTTAAAAACCGAACTAGAACTTACTGGAATGACTGTAAAATTTAATTCATTAGCTAATTTCAAAATTTTTTCTATTTCTTGAGCTTTTGTAGCCCAAACTACAAAATTTGGTAAATAACCTTCAGTAAAGCTCATATCTTCAAAAAAAGCTTGAAGGTCATTCGAATCATCAGAGACATTTTTAGTACCGCATATTTTTACTAGCCTCTTACGAATAAGTTCCTTTATCATTTTAGTATCTTTTAAACAAATAATTACTCTCAAAAATATGTTATTTAATAAAGATATTGTGATTAATATTTTGCAGTGAATTTTAAATAAATATTTATATTATTTCCTTTAATCAAAATTTAAATCAACTAATTTTTATAAAATTTGAGGGAAAGAAATTGAATACCTATGATATAATAATTGTTGGAGCTGGACCAGGAGGGTCGATAGCTGCAAAAACAGCTGCTGAAAAGGGTTTGAAGACAATCATTTTTGAACGTGGACGGAAACCTGGTGAAAAAAATTCATCTGGTTGTGGTTTAGGTCCTAGGATGTGGAAAGATTTTGAAATAATGAAGGAATTAACTCCTGAAAAATGTCCTTCAATGAGAGCAGGAGCAGCAGCTAGAAATTACTTTGTAAATAAAGAAGGAATAGTAGCAGGATATATAATGGCGCGACCTACTGAATCAGTATCTTATGAACCTGCTAAAAATTGGATTACGATGAATATCTATCGAAGTGATTTTGATCCATGGATCTCTGAGTTTGCAACTGATGCTGGAGCTGAATTAAAGACTTCAAAATTAATAGTAGATCTTATTAAAGAGAATGGTAAAGTATGTGGTGTAATTGATGAAAAAGGTGAGAAGTACAATGCCCCAATAGTAATTGGAGCAGATGGTGCCATTTCTACGGTAGCGTTAAAATCAGGTTTACGAACTAAATGGGCTCAAAGTCAAGTAACTTTAGTCCCCCAATACGATTTTCAAGCATCACCACAAAGAATCGATGATATTATGGGAGATGAGGCACTAGCAGTTTGGTGGGGAGCTACCTTTCCAGCATCATATCAAGTATTTTTTAGAGATGGCTTCCACCAAGGATTAGGAAATTGGATGACATGGTGGGATAAGAATCCAATTTATTACTTGAATGAAGTTATTAATTTAAAGTATTACCAGAGACTCTTAAAAATTCTAGAGGCGAAACCTCGAGAACTTCACGCACATTTACTTCCATGGTTAGATTATCCTTTTAATACTCATACTGATGGGGTTATCCTAATTGGAGATGCAGGGGGTTTTCCATGCCCTCTTGAGGCAGAAGGCATATATCCTGCTATGCTAACCGGAAAGATCGCTGCTGAAGTGACAGTAGAAGCCATATCATCTGGAGATGTATCTAAAACTGCTTTACAAAAATTTGATAGAGAGTGGCAAAAAACAAGCATTGGAGAAGAATTTAATGCAGGATATGAATTGTGGAATATTTGGAAAGCTTTGCCCTTTAGTCCAAAAGAAACCATGTCTTGGTTTGTTCCTATGATCATGGAGTTAATAGGAGGAATTTTTGATTGGTCCCAACCTCATGCTAAAAGAGTGCGACAAATAGCTAGCCATGTGAAATCATATATGCCTAGAGCAACACCTTTTATAATGAAATATGTTTTTCCTCTAGTTGCCAAGATCTTTGAAGAAGATCTAGATAAATTAATGGATCCAAAGAAAATAATGAAAATATTACCAAAACTTCTTGAATTGATACCCCAAAAAAAGCGAAAGAGAGGCGGTAAAGAAAAATGAAAATTGAAATAGAAAATTTAACCAAAAGAATTGATGGTACTGGTAATTTTATTTCAGTAGATAATGATAAATGTAATAGATGTGACCGTTGTTTAATCATCTGCATAATGAATTTATGGCGAAAAAGGGAAGATATTATATATATTGTTGATGATTATCAATTAAAATGTTTAGAATGCGCAGCATGTTATCAAGTTTGCGAAGCTGGTGCTATTAATTTTCAATATCCCGTAGGGGGAACAGGTATAATTTATGAAAAGGGATAGTCTTATAAAATTCATTAGAGATTTTACTTTTGCAGAAACAAGTAATTCGATAATAAACCCAATTAAATTAAATATTTAGCTTGTCCAGCAGATCCTAATACTTCTTTATTTTTTCTTTTTATCATTTCAATTAATTCTTGGCGAGCTGATCCTAGATATTTTCTTGGATCAAATTGATCTATGTTTTCTTGAAAATATTTTCTTAGCATAGCTGTAAATAATATGCGGCTGTCTGTTGCTACATTAATTTTACATACACCATATTGCGTTGCTTTCCTTAGTTGGTCTTCTGGTACACCAAAACTCTTTTTTAAAGAACCCCCGTAAGTATTGATCATATCAACATATTTTTGAGGAACTGATGATGCTCCATGAAGCACAATCGGAAATTTACCTAATCGTTTTCTTACTTCTTGGAGGATATCAAATCTTAGATCCGGAATATCTTCTTCTCTATTAACTTTGAATTTATATGCTCCATGAGATGTTCCAATAGCAATAGCTAACGAATCACATACTGTTTTATTCACAAAATCCTCAACTTGTTCGGGATTTGTATATTGTTGAAATTCAGCTTCTTTTCCTTTATCTTCTCTTCCAATAATTCCTAGTTCTGCTTCTACACTAATATCTCTTTGATGGGCATAATCGACTACTTTTTTAGTTATCATTATATTTTTTTGATATTCTAAATGACTTCCATCAAACATTACGCTCGAAAATCCAAGATCAATGCAAGATTTACATAATTCGAAAGAGTCACCATGATCTAAATGAAGAGCAATAGGGATATTATACCCTAAATCATTCGCCATTTCAACACATCCCTTTCCCATATATCGAACCATTGATTTATTTATATACTTTAATGACGTTTGGGTAATCTGAACAATAACAGGTGAATCTGATTCACCACAACCAATAATAATTCCTTGTAATTGTTCAAGATTACTCACGTTATATCCTGGTATAGCAAATTTCCTCTCGAAGGCTACTTCAAACATTCTTTTGGTATTGGAGAACCCTAATTCTTTATATAAAACCATTATTATCACTTTTTATAATGTTAAAAATAATTATAATATATCAGTAAAGAAGAACTTAAAAATTGAGGAGTTAAATTTAAATTAAAAATGATTTTACCATGATATTAAAGCCTCATCGAATTGATATTCATCATCATATCCTCCCTCCGGAGTATCTCTCAACATTAGCTAAAATAGGAATTACTACTGTTACTAATTTACCTTTCCCTAAATGGGAACCAGAGGATAGCCTGGAGATAATGGATCGCCAAGGCATTGCAATTGCTATAACCTCAATATCTTCTCCAGGAATTTATTTTGGAGATCTTGAATTTTCAAGGAGTCTAGCACGTTTATGTAATGAATATTCAGCAAATTTAATAAGGAAGTATCCAGAGCGTTTTGGGAGCTTTGCTGCTTTACCTCTTCCTGATATTGATGCTTCACTACTTGAATTAGAATATGCTTTAGATATATTAGAACTAGATGGTGTAGGGATGCTCACAAATTATAATGGTATATATATTGGTGATCCTGAATTTACAAATCTATTTTCAGAACTAGACCGGCGAAGGACAGTCGTATTCATTCATCCAGACGCTCCTCCCTCTAATAAACTTCCTAATCTTAATCTTCCATCATCGGTTTTAGAGTTTGTTTTTGATACAACACGAGCAATTGCAAATCTCATGCATCATGGCATATTTAAAAAGTATCCTAATATTAAATTTATTTTTGCCCATGCTGGAGGGACTGCTCCTTATCTCGCATGGAGGATTACCTTTGGGAATAAAAGATTGATAAGCCAATTTAATGATCTCTATTATGGTACTGCTTTATCTGCTACAAGCAATATTCTTCATTCACTCATCGAAATAGTGGATTATTCACATATACTTTTTGGTAGCGATTTTCCTTTTGTTCATGAAATAGTAGTAAAAGAAATGATACAAGAACTTATAAATAATAACAGATTTGACAAACAAACACGCTTAGCTATTGAACAAGAAAATGCACTTCTTCTTTTCCCTAGATTTAGGGCTTACTTATAGTAAAGACTATAAAATGTATTATATTGTAATATTCAGTTTTTGTTTTAATTCTTTATACCTAGAACGAAGGGTTACCTCAGTCACTCCAATTGCATCTGCAATTTCTTTTTGGGTATAATTTTTGTCCTTTATTTTACAAGCTAGATAAATTGCTCCTGCGCATAATCCTTTAGGATCTTTACCGCTTGTTGAGAAGCTAGAAATATATTTTGATAAAATGTTAATTGTTAATCTTTCTATTTCAGAATCTAAATTTAATTGTACTATATACCTTGGAACTAAAGAAATTGGATCAGTAGTCGGAGTTTTTACTTTTAATTCTCTTATTAGAGTTCTATAACATCTCCTTACATCTTTTGCATTTACCGAAGTCTCATCTAAAATCTCTTGAAGTGTTCTAGGAACTTCTTTTATTCTGCAAGCTAGATAAATACACGCTGCAACCATACCATTAATAGATCTCCCTCTAAGTAATTTTCTCCTAAATGCTTCAATGTAATAATGCATTGCCTCTTTTTTAACATGATCCGGTAAGTTTAAATTACTACTGATTCTTTTTAATTCAGTAGTAGCGATAAGAAGATTCCTTTTTTCCCAAGTGATTCGAGTATCCCATTTTGCTGCTCTTTTTAAATCAGGATTACTAATTTTAGCTTTATCTATAACTGTACTGAAGGCTATATCAGGTGATAATATAGATACAGGCGATCCTGTTTGTTCTCTTGCACTTTTTTCTTGATATGTAAAAGCCCTCTTCCCAGTATGAGAAAAATCTACTTGTTTCTCATTTATTATCAAACCACATTGTGCACAGACAGTATCTCCCCTCTCCTCAATTGAGATAATCTGGCCCCCGCATTCAGGGCAAAAATTTGAAGTTTTACTAACATTTGAAATCATAATCTTAATTTCTTCCTTTTAATATAATAGTTTTTAAAATTAAATTTAAAAAGTATATGTTTTTTCTATTCATCCTCTCACAATCCTACATTCTTTAATTTTTCTAATAATTCTTTCTGATTTTTGTTTAATTTTTTCGGAATTTTGATTTTAAGCTTTACTAACAAATTTCCTCTTTGATCTGAACTTATTTTATAAAAACCTTGATTTTTTAATCTTAATAGGGATGAATCATTAGTTCCCGGAGGAACATTTACATTTAATGTTTTTTCAATACCAGATACTTGAATTTTTCCTCCAAGTACTGCAGTTGTAAAGGGAACTTCTTGTTCTATGTATATATCATCATCTCTTCTTTCAAATTTTAGATGATTTTTTATATGTATAGCAATATATAAATCTCCTGGAGCACCTCCACCTTCCCCTGGCATTCCTTTACCTTTTAACCGTAATTTTTGATCTTCTTTAATTCCCCTTGGAATATTTACATTTAAAGTTTTTAGTTGACCTGTTAATGGATCTTTATATTGAACTTTTTTCTTTCCTCCGCGAAAAGCATCCATAAAATCGATTTCCAAATCATATCTTAAATCTTCTCCCTCTCGAGGTAAATTACTGAAGTTAGGAGATCGTGCTCTTGTACTTCCACTTCCTCTTCTTGAGAATACATCGAATATATCTCCTAAATCATTAAAAAAATCATAACCACTAAAACCACCTCTAGAATTATTGCGATTTCCAAAAATTTCGCTAAAATCAAATCCACCAGGTGATCCTGACGTTGAATAATAATAGGTTGTACCATCTGGACTTTGATATACATTTGTACCTCCAGGAGCACTCCCTCGCTGTTGATATGTTGATGGATCCCCTTCTACCACACCGAATTTGTCATACATTTCTCTTTTTTTATCATCACTTAATATGCTATACGCTTCATTTATCTCTTTAAACTTATCTCCTGATTTAGGTTCATCAGGATTAACATCAGGATGATACTTTCGAGCCATCTTACGGAAAGCTCTCTTAATTTCTTCCTTTGAAGCTCCTTTATTTATCCCTAATATATTATAATAATCTTTTGCCATAATTTACAACCCCTTTTTAATCATAAAAAAACTTTTAAATATTTAAAAAAAAATTTTAAAAAAATAAAAAAAAATTAATCATACTCAGCATCTACTACATTATCATCTTGTCCTGTGGCTTTTCGGAATTTTTCTTCCTCAATCTCATCTTGTGTTTTGTCTTGATATCCATATGTAGCTCCAGGTGGTACACCCCCCATTCCTCCAGGTGGAGCACCTTGATAAGCACCTTGGGAAGGTCCTTGCTGTTGTCCATATATCCGTGATGAAACCTCATGTAAGGAACTCTGTAGAGCTTCAATAGCACTTTTTATTCCGTTAACATCTTCTGATTCCATAGCACTTCTTAAATCAGAGATTTTATTTAATACTCTTGATTTCAAATCTCCAATGACTCCCTCATTTTCTTTAAGCAGTTTTTCAGTTTGATAAATTAAAGCTTCTCCTTGATTCTTTGCTTCAGTTAGCTCTTTAAATTTCCTGTCCTCTTCTGCATGTCTTTCAGCTTCTCTAATTTTCTGTTCGATATCATTATCAGACATCTTTGTGGACGCAGTAATGGTAATTGATTGGCTTTTACCAGTTCCTTTATCTTTCGCTGAAACATTTAAAATTCCATTTTGATCAATATCAAAAGATACCTCTATTTGTGGAACTCCTCTAGGTGCTGGTGGAATTCCTGTCAAATGAAACTTACCTAACGTTATATTATCCGCTGCTCTTGGACGTTCCCCCTGTAATACATGAATTTCAACTGCTGGTTGATTGTCTGAAGCCGTTGAGAATACTTCTGTTTTCTTAGTTGGAATTGTTGTGTTTCTTTCAATTAATTTAGTAAAAACACCACCTAAGGTCTCCACACCTAATGATAATGGAGTAACATCAAGCAACAATAAATCCTCAACTTCACCAGTTAATACACCACCTTGAACTGAAGCACCCATTGCAACACACTCCATTGGATCAATGCTACGTTCAGGAGTTTTACCTAGTAAATCTTCGAATTTCTTTTGAATTATTGGCATTCTAGTAGGTCCGCCAACTAAAATAATTTTATCAACTTCGCCCCTTGCCATCCCTGCATCTTGTAAAGCCTTTAAGATTGGACCATCCAATCTTTTTAATACGGGTTCAATCAATTGCTCTAACTTAGCTCTTGTAAGTGTCATGTTAAGATGTTTTGGACCATCATTCGTTGCCGTAATGTAAGGTAGGTTTATATCCGTTGAAATAGATGTCGAAAGTTCAATTTTTGCCTTTTCTGCTGCTTCCCTGACTCTTTGTAATGCCATTGAATCTTTCTTTAAATCAATACCTTCTTGCTTCTTAAATTCTTCAATAAGATAATCTACAAGTATCCTATCCATATCAGTTCCTCCTAATTGAGTATCTCCAGCTGTAGAAATTACTTCAAATACCTGATTATCCATTTCCATAACTGTTACATCAAAAGTGCCTCCACCAAGATCTAATACTGCAATCTTTAACCTTGCATTTTTTTTGTCTAATCCATAGGCTACGGCTGCGGCAGTGGGTTCGTTAATTAAACGTTTAACATTTAATCCCGCGATCCTTCCCGCGTCTTTCGTAGCTTGTCTCTGGTTATCATTAAAATATGCAGGAACAGTAATTATAGCATCTGTAACTTCCTCTCCTAAATAAGCACTCGCATCCTCCTTTATTTTCCGTAAAATCATAGCTGAAATCTCTTGTGGAGTATAGTCTTTACCATCAATGGTTACTTTGTATGATGTACCCATCTTTCTCTTGATTGCTGTGATAGTTCGATCTGGATTTGATATTGCCTGCCTTCTCGCAGGTTCTCCAATTAATCGCTGACCATCTTTTGTAAATGCCACTACTGATGGGAATGCCTTCCCTCCTAATGTTAAACCTTCAGCACTTGGAATTATCGTTGGCTTGCCACCTATCAATACAGCAGCTGCCGAGTTTGAGGTTCCTAAGTCAATTCCTATAATTTTTCCCATTTTATTTCACTCCTTTCTTTTTTTAATTTTTATTTTCAATTTTTATTTTGATTTGATTTTCATTTAAATTTTGTAATTTTGATCTTTTTGATATCTTGACCTTCGCAGGCCTCAATACCTTGTTATTAAAATAATAACCTTTCTCTAATTCTTCTACAATTGTACTTTCAGGGAGATCGTCCCTATTTTTCTCAACCATTATAGCTTCATGCTTATAAGGATCAAACTTTTGTCCCTCTGAATTCATGGCCTCTACTCCCTCTTCTGAAAGGACTTTTTCAAAATTTTTCACAATAATTTCAAATCCCTTCTTGATTCCTTCAGCATTTTCAAGAATTTCTAAAAGATTTAATGCTCGCACTAAATCATCATAATGAGAAATTAGCTTCTTTAAAATACCTTCCATAACATGAGCTCTATATCTTTCATTCTCACGCTCAGAACGCTTCTTATAGTTCTCGAAATCTGCCCTTGCTCTTAATAAGGAATTCAAATACTTCTCCTTCTCCTCCATTAACTCCTTTAACTTACGACCATCATCCTTCATGTCATCAAGTTCCTTCAATAACTCATCATTCCTCGTTCGAACTTTTTTATGCTCCTCAGCAAGTAGTTTATATTTCTCTGCTATTGTCCTGAGGGTATCATATTCTTTCTTAGATATCGCGATCTCATTTGATGACTTTCGAGGATAACCTCGCTCGTTGAGGAATCTATCAAAATAATCTTCAAACACCATATTTCTCATATCTCCCTTTTACTTTTATTTAATTCTATATCTTTTTTTCAATTTTAAAATATTAAACCCCATATTTTCTCGTGTTAAAGTTCCCATTGACAATCCATTCTTGACATTAGTTAATATACTTATATTAACTTGCCTATATAAATGTTACGATTTTATAAAATAAAGGGAAAATGAGGGGAATGGGGTGTATAAGAGGAAAAACCAAAATTTTTTCTTTAAAAATAAATAAAATAGAAATTATTAAGAATCATTATTTAGTGTAAAAGTATAGCCTTCATTTTTCAATATAATTAAAATTCCCTCCTTTCTAAACTTATTTATTAAAGGTTTGATCTCTTTGAAGGGAATACCATAATTTTCAGCCATGACTTCAATCATGAATTTTGGGAACTTTTTATAAGTAAGTTGAAGAAATTGAAGCATTTTAAGAAATGGTTCTGAATAATCCATACTATTAACTTTCCCTTATTGATTCTTCAATTAGCATTAGAATCACTATCCTATTAAATATTTATAAAGAAAAAAAGGGAGAATCAAAATATGATTGATATGTCAAATTATTATGTTAATTGAAGAATCTTACTATTAACAAGAAAATTTTTTCACTCTATACAGTATAAAATCTAAAGGGGTATTTTTATTAATGAAACAATGTAGAACCCAAGAAAAAAAATGTGCCGATTGTAATCAAACCCTTACTTATGAGGAATTTTGTCAAATAAACCCCTCGATATCGCAAGAAAAAGCTCAAGAATATTGGAACGATTCTACGATTTTAATTTTTTGTCCCGACTGTTATTTTAAGCTACCAGAAAAGCCATTTAAGTCAAAGAGAGGATATTACAATTATTTCAGTAGATTTCGATAACTTATTAATGCAAAATACTATAATCCACTTTCATTTATATGTAAATTTGTGTTAAATTTAATACTTACTATTGGAAATATTAAGCTAAAGTATAAATGTTTCAAAGATCAAATATAGGTTAATTAATCAAAATTGAAAAAATAAGAAGTGAAACACTATGGTAAAATTGTGTCCTGAATGTGGAGCTGATATGGGTGAAGCAGAAATTTGTGAAAAATGTGGTTACGCCACCTCTTCACCTGTAGTAGAAAAAAAGGAAACTAAATCAAAGTCAAAAAAGGGAAGTAATCCTAATTGGCACAAATATGAATCTTTTGTTTCAGAGCTTGGAAAATGGGCTTGGATAATATTATTAATTCATGGTATCATTTATCTTATAGGGGGAATATTCATACTAGCGTGGGATGCTGTATTGTGGTATTGGTCGGGAACAGCATTAGGAGTATGGCATATAATATCAGCTGTGGTCTCATTTATACTTGCCATTTTTATTATTAAACCTAGATTCTCTGATAAGTGTGCCTCTAAAGATTGGGATTCTTTACTTAATGATGTACTTGTAGTTGGAAAAGCTAGAATTCCATGGATGTTAATCTGGGGAACTATAGTCGAAATTTTTGGTCAATGGTGGGGTGGATTACCCATACTTATTCCTGCGCTTATCTTAATATTTGCCGGCCCAAAACCTTACAATTGGTCAACCGAGTAATTGCATTGATGATTATAATATTTATAATCAATTTTTTATTTTTTCTCTAAATAAAATATTTCATTATCTTGGGATATTTTTCCATACTTTGAAAGAGATTCTAATAAAAATTCTCTTTCATAACCGTGAGTCGTTTTTGAAAGCCTAATTTGAAAAATTAAGTCTCTCTCACTTTCTATATTAATCCAATGTAATTTTTCGAAAAATCTTAGGATATTTAAAGGAATATCTTCACTTTCTCCGAATTTCTTAAAATCTATTTCAATTAGTTCTAACCATTCCTTAATAATCTTCTCATTGTTAAAGCTAATTATCAAATCTCTGTCATTGGCCATTTTCATCCATAGATAATAATCTTTATCTCTGATAATTCTTTCATAATTAACTAGGTAAGAGATATTTTCTTTTAGTAGTTTCATCCTTTCTTTTTTTGCTAAAGTTTGTTTAAACCATAATTCAGTGCTCTCTAAATCAAATCTACAATATAGATCTCTTTCTGAATAGATACAATTTGTTATTTTTGATCCTAAAATCCCAAATGCTGCAGCATTGTATTTACAATTTTCAAAATGTAAATTTCTATTAGTCCCAATATACTCAAATATACCTGTTAAATGTTTTCCATTCTTCTCAGTAAAAATATCCAATCGAAAATCTTTTGTTAATTTATTCTTCAACATATAATTCCGCACTCTTTGAAAACCTTTCTCTATACTCTCAGTATCACTGGGATCTATCATTCCTAAGTACATATCTCTTATTGCTATTAAAAAAAAAGGAGTCTTCTCAAAAGCCAAGTATGTATATCTATTTGGTTCAACCGCGTTCTCATAATAAGGAATGGTACCTTTAAAGGAAATCTTATCAAAAATATCTCTTATTTCGCTATCAACAACTCTTTCGAAATCGTTAAGTGATTTACCTTTAGTTAAAATTTCCATTGTCTTTTCCATTACATAATTATAAAATGCAGAAATACTTTTGAATCTCTTATCTTCTGGATTCTTTTGATAATTTACTCTAACAAACCTATCAATCCATTCTTTAAGAGCAGGTGAGATTGAAATAGTTTGCTGAGAAGTTTTCTTATTTGATAGATACCTTTTTGAGGGCATAATTTATCAGTTCTTTTTAGTTTAAAAAAATTATTTAAATACTTCATATACACAAAACTATATAATTAGCAACCTTTTTAAATGTAAATAAAAATTTGTAATTCTCTCGGTATTATGGAAATACAATTTTATATTAAAAATGTAATTTGAAGTTAATTTCACATATCTTACTATTATTTAAAATAGTGTAATCCTTTACTTTCTATTATTAAAACCATTGTTCTAAAAAAAACCTATAAGGTTTTAAAACCATTTTTTTGTCCAGTAAGGTCCAAAAGTGAAGATAAAGAATACAAACCAACTGAAGAAATAGTATATTATCAAAAAATTTGAAAAAAAGAGAAAAGACCTAATCTATTTCCTTTAAAGAGTTTTAACTATTAAAATGAAGAAAGACTAAGTTTTTATTAATTCATTAAGTTCGATGAGTTTATTAAGAATTATTTTACCCTTTTTTGTTAATCCGATATAAGTCTTACCATTGACTTTTTCAATGTTAATTAATTTTTTTTCTAATAATTTGTCTTTTACTCGAAGAAATGAATTATAGTAGCTTATTTTATTTAGATTTTCATAAAAAACTCGTTTTTCAATCTTATTATTGTCAAATTGGGAAAGAATTCGAAAGGTATCGTTGATTCCCCTTACTTTGATAAAATTTATTAAATTTTCTAATGTCATAAGAAGGTTGTTCTCTTTAATATTAATTAATTATTGAAATTAAACTACGGAAAGAATAAAAAGATTTTAAAATTTTAACATTTCTGTACTATTATAACGAAAATATATTTAGTTCTTTTCCAAATTTGTAAAAATTAGTTTTTTAATTATCACTAATCATGATTGATCCTATTAAATTAACGGGTAGCATTAAAAAGGCTGTATGTAAGAATAACTCAAGAAAGTTTTATAGGTTTCGAAAAACACAGTTCTATGGTGGTTGTGCTACTGCTGATTGTTTAGGTTGTAATCTAAGATGTGTATATTGTTGGGCGCAAAAAAAAATCTGGAATCCAGAAAAATTCGGTAATTTTTATTCCCCTAGAGAAATCAATGAAAAATTAATGAAGATGGATTTGTCATTGGTAAGAATAAGTGGAGGAGAACCAACAATATGTAAGAAAAACTTGTTTCAATTAATAACTTTGATTCCAAATGATAAGATTTATATTCTTGAAACGAATGGAATATTATTAAATGAGGATTACATAAAGGAGCTATGTAATTTTAAAAACATTTATGTAAGAGTTTCTCTAAAGGGAATTGACGAAAAATCCTTTGAAAAAATCACTGGAGCTGAGGGAAAGTATTTCAAAAATCAGTTAGATGCACTAAACTTACTTAAAAAATATAAAATAAAACATAGAGCGGCAATTCTTATTGATTTATTTACTGATAAGCAAATAAGAAGTTTAGGAATCCCTGATTTAGAGTATGAAACTCTAATTAGATATCCGTTTGTTATAAAAAACCTGAAAAAGAGAGGTATTGAAATTCTAAGGGAATATTGAATTACTTTAAGTTATGTTTAAAATGCCATTGAATCTTCGGGTAATAAATTTACTGGTCGCCAGGCTATTTCATTTCTATAAGTATGAACTGTAATATTTGCGCGCTCTGGTTGAAATCTTCCTCGATAATGCAAATTTTCAGAGCTAGGGATATAACAACCTAAAATACAATTAAGAATCAACTGATTTGAGACTAATGCATTAAAGAACGGTTTATTTTTTTTTCGTGGTAGATAACCTAGTTTCTTATTATTATGCCAAACACTAACTGCAAATCTATCATATCTATTATTTGGTTCAGGTTTTAATTCTAATTCTGTTTTTGACGGTAATTCGGATAAGTATTCACCATTTCTTGTATAATAAATCCCAACAATTTGTAGGTGATAGTACTGGTTTTCTTTTAAATCATCATTTTGATAATCAATCATATCTAATTCCTAAAGCTTATAATCTTCGAGTAATCAATTTTTCCTCTTATCATCCTAATTTCAAATTTTAACTAGAAAAATTTATCTTTTCATTACACATTGGTTAACTACTTATGGAGATATGAAATAATTTTCATTAATATTAGAAGCGAGATCACAAGATTTTTAATTTGTAGATTTTTGTAGCTAATCTAAAAAGTTAAAATTAATTTGAAATAAAAAAGAAAATTATATAGTTAATTATTTATTTAAACCTTATTTCTTATTCTTCTTAATTCTATTTTGACTATATTTGTTCTATCTGGGCATTCAAGCTCAACAACGTCAGGATTCCCACCCCATTCTACAGGAAATGATCCTCCAAATTGCAGCATTATAATGTAGGGAAAAATATCATGATAAAAAAATCCACATAATCCTCCTGATTTTTGTCCATCAAGTTCTATTTTATCTCCCACCTTATGACCAGCATTACATTGACCTTTTACATCCTTTATAGTGCCAATAATCTGATAGCCTATTTTTGGTTTTTCCTCCATATATATCCACCATTTTAAAAATTTATAATTATTATCTTATTTTAATTCTAAATTAAAATTTCTTTACCTTTAATACTTGCTTGATTAGTACTTTGAAAAAGTAATCTATAATTAAGCTGGTCTTATCATCTTTTATTTCATAAAAGATAATTTTATATTTAAATTAGCTTGTTGAATTAATAGAGAAACGACACTTTTAAGTTTAAAAATGGTACTTACAATTAAATTATATGGAGATTTAAGAGAAAAGGCAAAGCAACCCGGATTTGAAATGGGTAAACCTAGCACGCTAAGAATTGAAAGTAATGGGATACAAACTATTTTTGATATTCTTAATAAGTTTAATATAGAAACAAATGAGCTTAGTCATATATTTGTTAATGGAAAGTATTGTGGTTTAGGGAAAAATGTATCCGATGGAGATAGAATTGGATTATTCCCAAAGAGAATGGCTTTAATGTTTGTTGAATTAGCTAAGAACAATATTATATCTGTTAAGACTAAATTTTATGCTAATTTAAGAAAATATGGCCCTCCAGAATCTATGTTAGAGTTACCAGAAGGAAGTACAGTAAATACTATTATCCAGAAATTTGGAATTCCTAAAGAAGAACAGAATCTAAAAATCTTGATAAATGGAAGACCACATCAAGATAAAAATACAAATCTTATGGATGGGGATCTAATAGCTATTTTTCCTCCAATTGGCGGAGGATAATTTTATCTTGAACAATTTTATAATATATAATATCTTATATCTCTTTTTTTAATTTGCTAATAACTTCTTCTAAAATGCCTATAATCCGTTGCTTATATGAAACTTGTTCTGGATAATTATAACTGAAAGTTTTCCAATAAGGTCGCTTATGACCAAGTTTAAATTTAACTCCTTTCATGGAAGTCATATAAGAGTTATTATCTAATTTAGTTGCGATCTGGTCTGCTATGATATACCAATGGAATTTAGTATTGATACTTGCTCCTGTATTAACAGGGGCCGATTTTACTCTTGTTTTTAAAGAATCAAATTGAAAACTCCATCTGTCAGGGGCTTTCTTAGTTTCGGTCCATTTTCCATCGTTATAATTCCAAAAATGTGAATTTCCTATACTCATACCTGTATAAACTTTATTCTTAAAAGTTTTAAGAGTATTATACATTTCCTAATTCCTTCATGATTATTTAAAAAAAAAGAAATAAAGTTATGCTTAAATATTATAAAAGACTGATAATTTTTCGTTTAAAATTGAAATAAATATCTTAGGGAAGCATGCAAATAAAAAGATTTCTGGTTAAAAATCCAATTAAAAGCTTTAAATGTTCTAAGAACTAGTTTCCAATATTTCTCCTACGTAGTATAGTCCTACCAAATTTCCTCGTCTTTCATATTTTCTTGACACAAGTAAAATAATAACATGCTCATTTTCATCCAATATTCCCTTTTCGACTGTATACTTGACTGATTGCTCTATGATAGATTCTACATCTAATTTAAAGAAGCTAGATTTCTCTAATTGTACAGGATGTACACCCCATACTAAATTTAATTCCCTTGCGGTTTTCTTAAATGGAGTAATAGCAATAATTGGTAGTGGTGGTCTGAATTTAGATATCATACGTGCCCCATATCCGCGACGAGTAATAACCATAATTTTTCCTCTAAAATTCAATTCTTCCATTTCAGTTGCTAATGCATGTATAGCATGACCAAGAGTTTGTGTATGCGTTAGCCTATCTGAGTCATACTCATCAGGAATCCTTCGAGGCATATTTTCAGTAGCAGTTTTTGCTATTTGATTCATAAATTTAACGGCATTAATAGGATACTTTCCTACAGCAGTTTCTGCTGAAAGCATAACTGCATCAGTTCCATCCATTACAGCATTATAAACATCATTTGCTTCTGCTCGTGTTGGTATAGGATTTGAGACCATCGATTCAAGCATCTGTGTCGCAACAATAATTGGCTTTCCTTCTTTATTAGCCTTATAGATCATTTGTTTTTGCCATAAGGGAACTTTATCAGGATCGATTTCCACTCCTAAATCACCTCTCGCAACCATGATACCATCACTGACCTCTAATATACTATCAAAATTATCTAAAGCTACAGGGCGTTCAATTTTGGATATTAATTTTATATCGTCATTTCCATAATTTTCAAGGAGCTTTTTAACATGAAGAACATCATCTCCTCCAGATACAAATGAAATGGCAACATATTCGGGGTCAAGATCAGCTATAAATTCAAGATCTTTTATATCTTTCTCTGTAGGAACTCTCTGAGTTAAATGACCATAAGGGATATTCACACCTTTTCGATTACTGATAATTCCGCCAGCTAACACTTCTCCAATAATATGGTCCTTTTCTTTACTTTTCACTTTAATTTTAATGATTCCATCATTTACAAAAAAAACATCTCCTTTACTCATTGATTTTAAGAAACCAACTAAAGGAATTGAAAACTGTTCTTGATCACCTTCAATTTCCCTCTCAAATACTCTTACTTCTTGCCCAACATTTAGATTATATGGTTGATCACCTTTAAATTCACCTACTCTGATCTTTGGCCCTTGAATGTCAGCTAAAATACCAGCATATTCACTTACTTCTCTGATCCTTTCGACTATCTCCCCTTTTTCACTATGACTTCCATGCGAGAAATTTATTCGAAAAATATCAACTCCAGCATCAATAAGTTTTCTTAGCATCTCTTTTGAAGATGATGCAGGGCCCAAAGTTGATATAATTTTAACTGTATTTTCTCTAAAAGACATATTACTCTTTTTTTAAGTGTACATTTCAATATCTAGATTATAATAGTTAATAATAATATTTTGATGATGTTTAAATATTATTCATTTTCTATTAGACTTCTAAAATTAATTAGTCTATTCTGGAATACAATTCGAAAATTTATTAAAATTTGAATAGATTTTGAATAATCTTCTACATCATTCAACTCTTTTATCAGTAATAAATTAATCCTTAAAGTTTTTGGAAAAATTGAGTATTGAATTAATTTTAAATTATTACGTTTAGCAAAATTTTTCGCAAGGCTTACTAAGAAATCAGAACTTTGGGAGGCTAAGGATACGGCCAAAAAATAGCGAATTTTTGGTACTTTAGTATAATTATTTGATATTATAAGATATAAATTCTTATTATTTCCTTTTAATTCATAAATCTTTTTTATCTTTAGTGTTTTTGGAACATTATTCACAATCTCAGAAATAGGAGTATACTTCCCTCTTAACTTTTTTGCGTTCTTTATTACATTGTTTTTTATAAAATCTTTTAAAGATCTTATCCCCGAGAGAGGTTTTCTGGTTTCTTGTATCAAAATTATTTATATCTCCGAAGGTGATTAAAGAAGATTGATTATAACATATTATAGGTTATAACTTTTTAATAAAACCAACTAAAAAAATATTAAGTTCAATATAAATCTTTTATAACAAATTCTAGATCAAGCGTTCTCAAAGTTTCTTTTAAAGGATATCCATTTTCAGGATTCCAACCCATCTCATTACAAAAACCTTTATAATAATCTTGGTATTCGACAGTAATTCCTTTAGTTGGACCTCTTTCATCTGGAGGATTACCTGTAATCCGTCCAGGTAATTTATTATTTGCAATATCTATACCTTCCCGTATAGTAAAAGCTTGACGTAATGTTTGTATCCTTAGTCCAGCGGTTATACAATCATCTAATCTAAGATTCCAACCAGTTAATGAATTTATTAAATCGAGAAATGGGTAAGGACCGAATAATGTTGAAAATGAACATAACCCAGCACAACATAGAATTTGATAGAAACACGTGGTAATTTTTTGTCCTCGTGGCCACTCTTCCTTATCTTTTTTCCATTTTTTTGGTATTTTTAAACCTTTTTGAAATTTATTAATTGGTCCAATATCGATCAAATCAACTGATGCTGCTGTATGTCTTCCGGGTGTTGGATCATATGCATAAGTAAAAGCTAAGGAAGGAAAAATCCTAGGATTATGCATACCAATTTCGCACCCTAATGACGTCATCGCGAACTTCTCACTACCCTTTCCCATTCTTTTTGCTGCTAAGTCACAACCGTCAGCTAAAATGTCCCCTATTCCTTCTCTATTTATAATTTTTTTAACTAATTCAACTATAGACTTAGAATTACCCCAATTTAACTCTAATCCATCTGTATCATCTTTTGATATAATCCCATCTTCAAAACATTCTATAGCAAATCCTATAGTTGCGCCTGTGGAAATTGTATCTATTGCCGCTCGATTGCATAATTCATTTACTTCAAAAATAGATAATAGATCATTATTCAGTAAAAGAGAGCCAAACGAGCTGCAAGTTTCATACTCAGGGATATGTGTCTCTTCAAAATTTAATTCAGGAATTTTCAAAATTGCTCCACATTGGACTGGACAACTAAAACAGCCATATTCTCTTATTTTATATTTCTGAATATTTAATGTTGAAAGATTTTTTGATTCAGAGAACGGAAAATCATACATACCTATTCCTGACCAATTTTTTATCGGAGAATCACCTATTTCTGCACTTAGGGTATTTCCCATACTTGTTCCATAGTTATGATATATGTGTCGTATCATTCCCGCTGGACCAGAAAGTTGGATTTTAAATCTACGCATCAATTTTGCTAAATTAGGAGCCTTCCTTAAAATAGACTTTATCAACTTTCCAGGTTCCTTTTTTTTTCCTTCTTGGTTGTACATTTTTACTAAGCTCATAAAACTATTTTTATCATATAATGGAATTTTATGAGCTCCTTTTAAGACAAGCATTTTCAAATTCTTCGAACCCATTATTGCGCCTATCCCTGAACGAGCTGCAATTCTTCCTTTATCGTTAGCAATTCCTGAAATACGGGATAGCTTTTCCCCCGCGATTCCTATACCAGCGGTCTTAATAAATTTACCATGCTTTTTTCTCAAATATTCTTCAGCTTTAATTATATCTAAACCCCATAAATCAGCGGCATCTAATATTTCTTTATTGTCATCTATAAGTGCAACATATTTAGGGCTATCAGCAATTCCTTTGAATAGAATAGCATCAAACCCGCACTTTTTAATTTCTGGTCCAAAAGTCCCTCCACTATTTGCATCTCCCCACGTTCCTGTCAATGGAGATTTACCAGCAACCATATATCTTCCAGAAAAAGGAGCAGCAGTTCCAGTTAATAACCCTGGAAAAAATCCAAATATAGAATCTGAACTCAAAGCATCAACTTTAGGACTCATATTTTCATAAATTAATTTGCAACCTAAACCATATCCACCAAAGTATTGAAGATATGTGTTATTGGGTAAATTTTGCTCCTTGAACTTCTCGTTTGTAAGATCTACCCATAATACTTTACCAAAATTTCCACTATTCATTTCATTCTTTAAAAAATAATTTCTTCATTGTCGACTTACGATATGAAAGATTAATATACTAAATATTCAGCTAATAATAAAATTTAATCTACGATAATCTTAAAAATTATGAAATTATTCATCAAATTTTCAAATGTTATCGATATTTGTTATCTAAGAGGGGAGAAACTAATTATTAAAATAGTTGTTTAACCAAAAAATGGAAACTTATAAATATGTTCTTTGTTACAATATAGTTGGTATATATTTTATCAAGCAAATTTAACGCTTGCAATCCATTTATAAAAAATTAAGAACTTTAGGGTTGTTTCATAAAATATAAGTAGCAAATTTATAAATATAAAGCTCTATAAGATTAATAGTAAAAATTTTGAGGTATTAAATGTCATTAGTCCCTTCAATTAAGAAAAAGGATATAACTATAAGTATGTACCTTGATTGGGATAAATTTAAAAATAAATTTTATAATAACATTTACTTAGATGATTATAAAATCGTCATAAAGATGCCTCTGATTCAAAGAGAAGAATCAGAAAAAGACATCAAGATTAAAAAGTTTAATCTAGCGAAATACACTTTTCTTTTATCATATGATTAAGAGAAGAATTATTTTCTAGTTTTTGCTTTCTTCTTCTCTCCATTTCTATTTTCTGGATTTCTCGCTTTTAAAAGTATAGTGTGGTTAATTATTTTGATTTTTATTTTTCTCTTTCTGATATTTATTCCAGCAAGAGAAACACATATAATTCCCATCTTCCAATAGGACTAGGTCTTTAATAGACCTGATCATTCCACAACTCTTTATGGAATTGTTGCATTTTCCCATCATAATAATTTTAATAATTCAAATAAATTTTAATATGTTCTGATATGGATAATATGTATAAATCAGAAAACATTTTTGAAAACAGCACAAATTGGGAGTGACAATATTTGCCAATCTTAGGAATAGATTATGAAAAATGTATTAATTGTAAAACTTGCATAATAACATGCCCCAGAAATTTATTCTCAGAAGTGGATGAAGATCAAGTAATTTTTCAAGATCCTCAGGATCAATGTAATTTATGTGGGCATTGTATTGCACGATGTGCAGAAGATGCTATTATTTATGAAAATATAGGTGAATCATATACTTTTGAGGAAATTAATAAACTGGAGAACCTCGTTTCTTATGAAACCATCTTAAAATTTTTTCAAGCTCATCGTTCTATTCGACGATATAAGAAGGATAAGGTTCCAGTTGTTTTGCTACAAAAAGTATTTAATGCAATGCAATATGCACCAACTGCTCGAAATTTAAGAACAGAATCTTATAGCATTATATCAGATAAAGAAAAATTGAAAAATCTCTCTGATGCGGTTTATAAAGAAATAATTGAGAATCCTCTAACAAGGGATTTATACAAAAATACACTTCCTCGACTTGAAAAAGAATTTTACTGCCCTATCTTTTTCGATGCGCCTCACGTGATCTTCGTAGCTTCTCAGTTAGGTATACCCATAGAAGATAACAATATAGGGATTATAATTACATATGGAAGGTTAGCTGCCCAAACTCTTGGTTTGGGAACATGTTGGAATGGATTAACATCATCGGCAATGCAATTTGATCCAAACATAATGAAACTAGCAAATATACGTGGCAAAAAAGTTGGTGTATTTACTCTTGGATACCCTGATGTAACGTTTTATCATACAGCCCCACGTTTGCTTAAGAACGTAAAAGGATTAAAATAAGAGAATTGATTAAGATTATCGAGAAATTAAAGATTTTAATCCATATAGATTCTATAAAATTCAGTGCGACTATAGGATTTTTTATACCAACTCTATTTGAAGATAATTTTTTTGAAGTTTCAACATTTCTTCTAAAATTTTTTTAGCTTGCCAATAAGTTTCAATAACCGGGTCTGCGAGTAATGCTTGTAATGCAATATCCTTAGATTTAGTAAGTATTGCTTCCACAACTAAATCCTGAACTGAAGCTTGAGTCCTTAATAAGGCGGCAAGTCCTTTGGGATACTCTCCAAGTTTAATACCTTGAATTCCACTTCTATTTATAACTGCGGGGCACTCTACTACAAGATCTTCTGGTAAATTGGTAATGATCTCATTGTTGGGAATATTTACTGAACCTTCTTCATGATTAGAATCTGATATAATACCTTCAATAATAGGTATCGCACGCTCTTTATCAGATTTTACAATTCTATCACCCTTCCCTCTCTTAATAAGATTTTTAAATGCCTCACCCTGACTAATTAAACTATTTTCATAGTCCCTTATGAACTTGCGGGTAGCGGGTATATCTACTAGCTCCCAAGCCCATTGCATATATTCTCCATAATGTCCATCAGTAGTATAGGGAAGGAAACCATATGTTTCCAAAATAAAAGCAATAAAATCATAAGCATTATCTAAATTTGGACCCTTTTTTATTGATTTTAATATAGTTGGACCATTTTTTCGAATATCGGGATAGGCATCTTTATCTGAATCTTTATATTTTATATCCAAAATAACACCAAAATGATTTAACCCTCCCGCCTTGATTTTTAAATTTGAGCTTGAAATTCCAAGAATTTTTGTAATAATAGGTTTAAAATCGTGAAATTCATGACATAATCCTACAAATTTTAAAGAAGGATACTTCCTTTTTATAGCTAGGCAAATTCTGCTTAGTGGATTAGAATAATTTATAATTAGAGCATTGGGGCATATTTTTTGGATATCTTCACATATATCCAAAATTGGAGGAATAATTCGAAGTGAGTGGAAGAAGCCACCGGGTCCTCCATTTTCTCCCATGACTTGTTTATTACCGAATTCTTGCGGCACACGATAATCCATATCTAGTAACTTGAATCGAGGTGTTACTTCAATCGAATTAATAATAAAGGTAACGTTTTTTAAAGCTTCTTCCCTATCTCTGGTTGATTCTAAGGTAAAATCTAAATTTCTTTTATTTATAGCTGAAACACATGCTTCATGTGCTAATTTGAGAGCCTCTTCATTAATATCATGTAAACAAATAGTAGCACCTTCCAAGATTTTACTATCTAAAATACTTCCAACACTACCTAACCCGAATTGCAGCGAACCAGCGCCGATTAAGGTTATCTTTTCATTTGACAATGTAATACCCACTCACATCTTTATAAAAGTTATTAATATTGATTTTAATATAATGATTAAGAACTTATTAGGATTCTGAGCTAAATAAAAAAGAAGTGAAAGGACTTAAATCCGACCATAAAATTAAAAGGTTTTTAGAAAATTAAGCTCCTTTCTGAGCCTAATAGAGGGCGAAATCCAATGTTTGGTACGGATCAGCTCCTTCCATTAATTGATACTTATAGTTTTTGTTTTTTTAAATTTCAGATTGAATGCTTATTTCGTTCTAATGACACGAACAATTTTATTAAAAATCAAAGATTATTGTTAAAAGGAGGTAAAAAAAATGAAGGAATATACAATAAATGAAATTCAATTATTAATGAATAAAAGGTTACTTTCTACTAAGAAATTAACTGAAATCTACCTCAATCATATTTTTGAAATTGATAAGAACGGTTCTAAAATAAATGCAACTCTAAGATTCCAATATCCCGCATTCTTGGGCTGCAATTTAATAATACATTCTTCAAATTCAAGATTGATATAACGAATTTCCAATCGTAAATATAGCCCATCCTACGAAAAAGAGGATAATTGAACCTATAAAGTAAGCGAAATGACCAGAATTTGGTATTAAAAAATCGTTACTACTTTCTCCAATAGTATAACCAAGTATCAAAAATAAAGTATAGCCTGATAAAACCATAAAAATTACTCCTAAAGATTTCAGTACTTTTTTTATTTGTATTTTATCGTATTCTATCTTTCACACACCAATTTATTTTTTTTACGAGATAAAATTATCATTAAAAATATTAAAGGTTATGTAGAATTGCATGAATCATAGGTAATAATGCAAAGGATTTGTTTATGCATGCAATACGAGTTTGTTAAAAGAAAGACCTTAAAAGAATCAACAATTCGAAAATTCAATAACCATTTTTATTATTTTTCTAATTTTTTATTTTTAAAGACTTAATTTGCTTGTCATTTTTGTATACAGGGATTTTCATCGAGTTAAAAAAAATTTTGATATTAGAATAATTGTTTTAACACTAGAAAAATAATTAGAATTTAGATAAATTGAATATAAGTTAATTCAAATATTATTCTTAAAAGTAGGTAAAAAAAATGAAGGAATATACAATAAATGAAATTCAATTATTAATGAATAAAGGAGAACTTTCTGCTAAAAAATTAACTAAGATGTATCTTAATCGTATTCTTGAAATTGATAAAAAAGGTCCCAAAATAAATGCAATCATAGAAATCAATCCAGATGCAGTAAAGATTGCTAGTATTTTAGATGAGGAACTAAAAAATAAGAAAATTCGTGGACCACTACATGGTATTCCAGTTATTATTAAAGATAATATAAATACTAAAGATAAAATGCAAACTACAGCAGGATCCTTGGCTTTTGAAGGGCACATCGCTTCAGAAGATGCATTTATAGTTTCAAAATTACGTGATGCTGGAGCAATAATTCTTGCAAAAGCAAATTTAAGTGAATGGGCAAATTTTCGTTCAACTCGTTCTACTAGTGGTTGGAGTAGTCGAGGAGGTCAAACTCTTAACCCTTATTCATTAGATAGAAATCCATGTGGATCTAGTTCTGGATCCGCGGTAGCTGTAGCAGCTAACTTATGCTCGGTTGCCATAGGAACTGAAACTGATGGTTCTATAATATGTCCATCACAGACTAATTCAATTGTTGGTATTAAACCCACTATTGGATTAGTTAGTCGAACAGGTATTATCCCAATCTCACATAATCAAGATACTGCCGGACCTATGGCAAGAACTGTTCAAGATGCAGCAATATTATTGAATGTGATGGCAGGGATTGATCCAAATGACCCTAGCACTGTAAAGCATAAAAATGATATTCCTTCAGATTATACGAAATTCTTAGTTCCTAATGGTTTAAAAGGAGCTAGAATTGGAGTTGCTCGAAATTATTTTGGGTTTAATGACCTTATAGATAAGCTTATAGAAAAAGCAATTATAAAAATGAAGGAAGTAGGAGCAGAGATAATAGATCCTGTTGAAATTAAAAATCTTAGTGAATTAGAGGATCCTGAATTACAGGTTCTTTTATATGATTTCAAACATGATCTGAATGAGTATTTGATCAAATATGGACCAATTAACTCCTTAAACAATCTAAATGACATTATCAAATTTAACATAGAGCATCAAGATAAAGTTATGCCTTATTTTGGACAAGAATTATTCACTATGGCAAATGAAAAGGGACCAATAACGAGTGATGAGTACAAAGAAGCATTAGAGAAATGTCATCTTATTACTCGGGATGAAGGACTTGATGCAGTTTTGAAGGAACATCAATTAGATGCCATCGTAGCCCCCAGTGGAGGAGCGGCTTGGCTAATCGATTATATTAATGGAGATCATTTCACAGGGGGGAGTTCTTCAGTCGCAGCAGTTGCTGGTAATCCCAATATAACCATTCCGGCAGGTTATGTGTTTGGGTTGCCAGTTGGAATCTCATTTTTTAGTGGTGCTTTTCAAGAGCCAAAATTACTCAAAATTGCATATGCTTTTGAACAAGCAACAAAAATACGCAAGCCAGCTAAATTTCTACCAAAAATAGAATTTAAATAATAGAAGAATTTAAGAATGGAAGATTGGTTAAATTTTAATGGAGAAATAGTACTTAGAGAATTAGATGTTAAAAAGGGGCAGAAAATTCTAGATTTTGGATGCGGATCGGGTATTTATTCTCTAATTGCATCAAAAATAGTGGGAGAGGCGGTAAAGATTTATGCTCTTGATTATAATGAAGAATCTCTGGAGGAATTAATGAAGAAGATACAAGCTCAACATATTATAAATATAGAAATAATTAAGACCTCTAAGGATATTGAAATTCCTATTAAAGATAATTCTTTAGATATAGTTTTAGTTTATGATGTTTACCATCTATTGGATAAAGAAGAGAGAATAAGGTTATTAAAAGAAAGTTATCGAGTTTTGAAAAAAAAAACTGGTTTTTTATCTTATTTTGCAACACATATAGGATATCATGGAATTGATTTAGATGTTGTTCAAAGACAAATGGAGATTAATGGCTTTAAATTAACAAATACGTTTAAAAAACCGATGTTTCATTGGAGTTGGATTGAAGAGGGTACTATTTACAATTATTATAAAAAATGATAAAAAATAATTTATTTTCAATTGAATTAAATGTTCTAGGATTTCAATCCTTTTTCCTTACGGTTTATTTTTCGCTGCATCACTCTATCAAATAAATAATCCATTGTAGGGAATGGTTCAAATTGTCTTTCTCTTTTAAGGAGTTTAATAGCTTCAGACGGACATTTAGCAACACAATTTCCACATCCTATACAACGTTTCTTCTTTATTAGGGAAACATCCTCTTTAAGAGTTATTGCTTTCATTGGACAAATTTCTACACATGTACCGCAACCTGAACACAAATCAGAATCCACTTCTGCATAATAATTAGTTATTGAGAAATTTCCTGGATTAGGTAATAATGCTAGGTTCGTTAAATTTTCACAACAACAACCGCAACAACTACAAATAAAGCATAAATCTTGTGAGTTAGATGGTTGAAACACATGTCCTTCTTCCTCGTTTTTTCTTAAAATTTCTAGAGCTTCTTCTTTCTTTATTTGACGACCCCATTCCTGATCAATATATAATTGGGCCATTGTACCAAATGCCATACAAATCTCCCTTCGATTTGTGATTTTACATGGATCCTCCAATACATCTTTTACTTGTTTACAAATACAATTCATTATCACGAAAGGTCCATTTGTAGTTTCAAGAAGATTCTCAAGATCATCGTATGTACTTACATTGTGCTCAGGTTCAATGCTTTGCTCTACAGGAATTGTACGTAACTGAGCAGCTTTCACCTTTATAGACTCTGGAAGCCAAGCTTCCATATAGTATTCTTCAAAGTCATTAACAAATTCCTTTGTAAGCCTATTTACTTGAAATTCGAACATTCCAATAGCTAGTAATGCATTACCATAATAAATTTTGTCTCCTTCTCGTTTTGACATAATTGATCCTTTTTTAGCCATTACATCTAATTTCTGCGCTAATTCTTCAAGAGATACTCCTTTTTTTTCAGCTCGTTTATAAATACTTTCTAATGACTCTAAATCTCTATCCCAGCCAAATTTTAATAACATCGCTATTTT
>JBHLNY010000369.1:0-3008 GCA_048941065.1 Promethearchaeota archaeon | reverse complement strand
AAATTATTTCTTAAAAAGAGATGCTCTATAACTTCTTTTATCGGTTTTTGAGGAATTTTTTTCTGTTTCATTAATTTAAATTTATCTTTATATGATCTAATTTTATAACTTGAATCTAACTTCTCTCTTTCTTCAATAGTAATAGCTTTATTTAAAAAACTAAAATCCTCATCATCCATTAATTAGAATTATACTCCTATTAAAATAATAATTTCGATTTTTGAGAAAATCGAATCCATAATTTAAGAAGCTTATACTTTTTGTAAAGGAGATATTTTTCTTAACCTTTCAATAACAGAAGGAAGTTTTTCTAAGAAATAATCTACATCTTCTTCTGTGGTAAATCTACCCAAACTGACTCTTAGAGAACCATGGGCTTCTTCTGGTTTTAAACCAATTGCCAACAACACATGAGAGGGATCTAATGATTTTGATGAACAGGCAGAACCTGTTGAAGTAGCAATGTTATCCATGTCTAGATCTAGTACAATAGATTCTCCTTCAATATACCTAAATCCTAAATTTACATTATTGGGGAGTCTTTGCGTTGGATGTCCATTAAGATATGAATCCTTAATATTTTCAAGAACCCAATTAATGATTTTATCTCTTAATTTCGTCTGTCTCTCTGTTTCTTGAGACATCTCTTGTTTTGCAATCTCCACAGCCTTAGCAAATCCCGCAATTAATGGTACTGCTACTGTACTAGGTCTCATATCTCTTTCATGTCCCCCTCCGAATAAAAGAGGTTTAACAAACTTACCCCAACCTTCCTTTACACCTTTATTTCTTATATACAATAATCCTATTCCTTTTGGTCCATATAATTTATGAGCACTAGCAGATAACAAATCTATATTCATGTAATTAACATTTATAGGAATTTTCCCAAAAGCCTGAACTGCATCAGTATGAAAAATGACGTTATGTTTTCTGGCAATCGCTCCTATTTCTTTTATTGGTAGTATTGAGCCAATTTCGTTATTAGCAAACATAATAGTAATTAAAATTGTTTTATCAGTAACATTTTGCTCCAATTCATTGAGGTTAATTAAACCATCTTTATCTACAGGTAAAAAAGTTATCTTAAATCCCTCTTTTTCTAATTGCTTACATGGATTTTCCACAGCATGGTGTTCAATAGAACTTGTGATGATATGATTACCTTTTTCTCGATTTTTTCTTGCAACACCGATAATTGCCAGATTATCTGCTTCTGTTCCTGAAGATGTAAAAAAAATTTCTTCTGTTTTTGCATTAATTAATGATGCTATAATTTTTCGCGATTTTTCTAATACTTGTCCCGCTTTTTGACCCATAGAGTGTATACTCGATGAATTTCCATAAGTTTCTTTGAAATGCAAGTTTATTTCATCGATAACTTTTGGATCCATTGGTGTTGTCGCCGCATTATCCAAATAAACGTATTTTGGACGAGTCATGATAAATCATGTTCATATACTAATTAATCTCATATTTAAATAAGAATTAAGCTTAAATTAATAATTCATTTGATGAGAGTTTTTATATTAATATTAATTCTTGCAAAAATAAAATTTTAATAATTTTTAATTGAATGAGTTGATTTATAAATGGTCTTCTCTCTTATTTGGGGGATAACAGGAACAGGATATGTTTTAAAAGAGTCTATTAATCTAATGAGAGAATTACAAAATAATTACGATGTTGATTTAACTGTTATTCTTTCTAAAGAAGGAGCAGCAGTCGTAAAATGGTATAAATTATGGATTGAGTTAACTGAGGCCGTTAAAAAGGTAAAAACTGAAAAGACACCTAATATTCCATTCTATGCTGGACCTTTGCAAATCGGAAAGTACGATATGTTTTTAGTCTGCCCCGTCTCAGCAAATAGCGTAGCAAAAATCACATATGGTATAGCAGATACATTAATTACTAATTGTGTTGCTCAAGCTATTAAAGGGGGTGTGATTGTATATATTTTTCCTTCAGATCAAGATTTAGAACCAATATCAACTACTAGACCCGATGGTACTCCTTTAACGTTGAAAATTAGGGATATAGAAATAGAAAATATAAGAAGATTAAAAAAAATGGAAGGTGTCCAAATACTTTCGGACTTTTCTGAGATTAAACCCCTTATTTTAAAAAAAATTAATGAAAAAAGTTAAGAATCTTTATTAACCTTAAACTTCGTATTTCACGGGTTTTATTGCCCTTTCTGGGCATGATAATTCACATTTCAAGCAACCTTGACATTTACTGATTTCTCTAAACTTATATCTAATCCCTTCTTCTTCTCTTCCCACTTTCTTCACAGTTCCTTTATAAAAGAGATATTTGGGGCAAAAATTTCCGTTTTTATCAAGGCACTTTTCACACATACTGCATTTTTCATGGTCTATTTTAATACTTACTATTTGATCTGGATGGAGTATAGAAGTTACTTCAATAGCATTCCTCGGGCACACCTGGACACAATTTAGGCATGCTTTACATTTTTCGTAATCAACTCTTCTAATACTATGCTCAAAATATATCGCTTTAGCTTTGCATGCCCGTAAACATCTTTCACATCTTAAACAAAGTTCTTGGTCTATTTGAACTGGAATAAATTTCTCTTTAATAACTTATTACCTCAAAAAATTTTCTCTGGATAAAATCAAGGTAAATATAAATTAGACAATTATTGAAAAATTTTAAGATTCGCCTTTATGAATTATTAAATTATTATAATTTAAGCTATAGAAAAAAAATTAAAAAGAAAGTTATTTTTATTGAAAATATTGAGTATATCTCTCTTTTGGTTCCTCTGGTAGCTGCTGTTGTCTTTGAAATTGCTGTGCTTTTTCAGCCAATTCTAACATTTTAGCTTTTATCTCTTTTCCTTCTTCAATTAATTTGGATGTATCAATATTTAAATTGTACATTTGGTTTAGGACCTCCAAAATGGAAGCCGCTCCTTCTGGTGTTGGTATTTCAAGGACAGGAGTAAAAAGCGCAAAAGCTTGTAATTTGTTTGATAAAGC
>JBHLNY010000368.1:0-3009 GCA_048941065.1 Promethearchaeota archaeon | reverse complement strand
GGCCACGCGGTCGTCGTCTCGGTCAGCACCGCACCGGCGACGAGCGTTCCGACTTGTAGGCCGACGTTCGTCACCACTGGTGCGAGCGCGTTGCGGAACGCGTGCTTGATCAGAACGACCCGCTCTTTCAGGCCCTTGGCGCGAGCCGTGGTGACGTACTCCTGTCGAAGGACTTCGAGCATGCTCGCCCGGGTGAGGCGGGCGTTCATCGCCATCAACACCGATGCCAGCGCGACGCTGGGAATGATCAGGTGGCGGAACCCGTCCCAGGTGATGAACGAGAGCCTGAACTGCTGCCAGCCGAACAGCGCCACAGACGCACCGCGGCCGGAGACGGGCAGAACCCTGAGGATGACGCCGAAGATCAGCATCAGCATCAGCGCGAACCAGAAGACCGGGATCGAGATGCCGACCAGCGCGATCGTCGTCACCGAGTAGTCGAGCAACGAGTTCCTGTAGATGGCCGATAACAAGCCCGCCGGGATGGAGACCACCAATGCGATGATGAGTCCGAAGACGCCGAGCTCCACGGTCGCGGGAAGACGCGAGAAGATGACGCTCCAAACCGATCTGTGATACGTCATCGCTTCGAGATTGCCGTTGAACAGACCGCTGATGAAGCGCCAGTACTGAACCGGCCACGGTCGGTTCAATCCGAGCTCCTCGCGGAGCCCCTGGATCGTCTCGAGCTGCGCACCGAGCCCGGCCATGATGACTGCCGGGTCTCCTGGCATCAGCTTGAGGAGCAGGAAGATCAGGACCGTGAGAGCGAAGAGCGTGAACACCACCTGGATGAGCCGCCTCACCGTGTATCCAAGCATTAGGGTCTCCGTGGCCCCCTTCTTGAAGCGCCTGGGCTGCCAGTCGTTCGACCGACAGCCCAGGCTGTCTTGTCCATCTAGGCTAGCCTAGAGAGCGATCGGTATGGACCGCCTCCTAGCCGCCGAGTAGCCAGACGTTGTGGTACGGCGTCGTGATCCACAGCGTGCCCAGCGGGTGAACCTTGAAGCCCTCGACGTCCGACCGGATGGCCGTCGTCTGGACGTAGTGGTACCCCGGGATCGCGGCGTAATCTGTGTACACGAGCCGCTGCGCCTCGACGTACTTCTGCTCGCGGACGGCTTGATCGAGGGTCGTATCCGCTTCGAAGATCAGCTGATCGACCGCCGGGTTGCTGTAGAACGACATGTTGTCCGCCGAGCCGATCGTCGCGTTGTCCGAGTGGAACATGTAGTAGATGAAGTCGTGCGGATCCGGTCCACCGCTCCAGCCCATCCACATCATCTCGAAGTCGCCGACAGGGTCGGACTCCGAGCGATAGGCGAGGTCGAGGAGCGGCCCCCAGTCGAGAGGAACGACCACGGCGTCCACGCCGTTCTCGATCAGGTTGGTTGCCATGATCGTCGCCAGCTGGCGCCGGCGCGGATCGAGCGGCGTATGGACACGGACGGTGTACCCCTCAGGGAGAATCCCTTCGGCCCGCAGCTCCGCGAACAGGCTCTGCGCCTCTTCGTCGTCTTCATTGAGGTAGGCGTTCTCCTTCAGCCACTCCTGGTCGTTCGCCCAGAGCGCCGGCGGGATACAACCGTACGCCTGGACGCCGGTCAGGTTCTGGAAGATCGAGAACACCGCGTCCTCCATCTCGACCGACAGGTAGACGGCCTTGCGGAACCGGATGTCCGAGGAAATGGGGCTGTTCAGGTTGAAGAACATGTGGAAGTACGAGAGGCTCGGGCACTGCAGCACGTCGACGTCCGGGTTCGCCATGAACCGCGGCACATCAGCGGCTGGCATGTTGTCGGCGATGTGGATTCCACCCGACTCCAGTTCCAGCATCATGACCGAGAGCTCGGGAATCGGCCGGTACGTGATCGAATCGAGGTTCGGGTAGACCAGCCAGTAGTCCTCGTTTCGCTCGACCCTGATGTGGTCGCCGGGCAGCCACTCGACGAACTTGAACGGACCGCTGCCGACCGGGGCGAGATTGAACGCGTCGTCGCCCATCTCGAGGACCGTGTCCATCGGGACGATCGCCTGGGTCTCGTTGCCGAAACCCGGCGCGAACGGCGCGTACTCCGGCTTGGTGAAGACGTCGACCGTGTAGTCATCGACGACCACGGCTTCCTGCATCCACGTCAGCTCCGTCATGTTCGGCGAGTTGTTCGCCTCGTCGGCGATCCAGTTGAACGTGAACGCCACGTCCTCGGCGGTGAGGTCCTCGCCGTTGTGGAACTTGATCCCTTCGTTGAGGTAGAAGCGGACTTGCGAGTCGCTGAGGATGTCCCAGGACTTCGCGATCCACGGTGCTGGCGCCAACGTGTCCGGGTCGAGGATGATCAGCCCGTCGTACACGACGTCAATCACATAGCTGTCGTAGGCAGAGTTCGAAATTCGCGGGTCCAGGTCCTTGAACGTCTGGCTGACGCCGATGACCAGATCGCCACCAACCGTCGCGCCGGGCGTCTCAGGAACAGCGGTCTGCGCGACCGCGAGAGACCCGAATACCAACAATCCAAGAGCCAGGAATAAACCGACTCGTTTCGTCATCGATACCCCTCCTTGGAGCTAGGTAATCGAAATACGCACAGTTTCAACGGCTTCGTCCTACTTGCGAGAAGTCGTCGGCCGCTAGTCGAACCAGAAGGCCGCTGTTACGTTCGCCTCCGCGTACTCAGGCGGGAGGACCAGCTGCAGCGTCCCACCCTTCATGACGTCCACGTAGATGAACGCGTAGCTCTCCGTGATCGCGATCACTGTCGGCTCTCCACCACCGAACACGATGATGTTCGACGCATCGAACATCACGGCTTGGTCGAAGATGATCGCCAGCTTCGCGGCATCGGCGCCCGTCGCGTTGTCGAACAACAGGACGTTGTAGACACGGGGTGTGACGGTTTCTACTGCTGCCGCAACGACACTCGTCAGCAGCACGAGACCCAGCAGGACCACTAGAATTCTTTTCACTGCCTCGCCTCCTTGATACCGAGATCGAGGGGATGCCTATCGCTG
>JBHLNY010000367.1:0-3014 GCA_048941065.1 Promethearchaeota archaeon | reverse complement strand
GGAATTATTGCTGAGGATATTAATCAAATTCCTGAAGATGAGCTAAAAGGTATAGTAGCTCATGAATTAGCTCATACTAAGGGAAATCATACACTTATATTAACAATCATAACGACATGTGATTTATTAATAAGGATGTTATTAGGTATACCAGCAACTTTTTATGATTATACTTTTGGAGACCCTCAGATTCCAATGATAGCTTTCATTTTTTTAAATCTTTTAATTTACATTATCCTTTTTATATTTGTCAGAATATTAGAAGGAAAAGCAGATTTGAGAGCAAAAAAATCTGGTTATGCAAATGAGCTTGTTAAGGCCCTCTATACCTTAGAGAGCTTTTATGCTTCCGGTAGAGAAATTGGGCTTAACACAATGCTTTTATGTGAAGAAAAAATCTCAAAAGATAATCAACTTCTAGATTATATGAGCACTGCAAATTATCTATATCGCTCAATGATAAGACCTTCTAAGGCTTCACTTTTAGCAAATTTTATAAATTCCCATCCTCCAAGTTATTATAGAATTGCTGCAATATTAAGCGATGAATTAAAACCTGGTAAAGAAGCAATTCTTCCATTTATTTGTTTGAAAAAGTCAAAACAAAAGAAATTTGCTCAGAAGTTTGATCAATCACGTCAAGAATTTAAAATTATAACAAATACAAAAATTAAAGAATTTTTTAAAATTGATGATATCTCTTTATTGATGGATAGGCTAGGGAGAAAAGAAATATACAGATTCGAGCTTGAGAAAGAGTATATATTTAAAAATAAAATTACAGATGAAATTATAATTGGCAAACTAACTGGTATTCAATTTATTGATGATATCTGTGATAGTGACCAATATATAATTAAAAATTTAAAATCCAATAAAGTAGAGATATTAAATTCAGCAATTTATTCCCTTATTCATATTGATTTAAATAAAACATATTTCTTACAAAAAGATAATCCATTATTATTAACTGATATTGAATTGAAGGATAATAATAGAGATGGATACTATATCTTTATGGATAAGGATAGTTCTGAAGTTAAAAAATCGATTTTAAAAACTAAATTACCAAATTCAATAGTTTTGATTCAAAATTTAAAGAACCAAGAACTCTTTTTTAAATCAAAGGGAGAAATAAATATATTTAAATGTGTGAATATTATTGAAGCTGAAAATTTGGACGATTTTCACATTTTACTATCTGATTCTACAAAGATTGAAAATCAATATCAAGAACCCTTAAATTATGCGCTTAGAGAATTAATTATCCGTCCAAAAAAGATTTATTTAACAATAAGCAAAAATCTTAATTTTAGAGAATCTGAATTTAAAATTATTAAATGGTTGATGGAAAATCATATAAGAACATATATTTATCTGAAAAAACCGGTAAATAATTTAGTAATAGGTTATATTCGGGAAGTAAATGTAGATTTTACAGGTTTAGATAAAAAATCAAATCATCATGATGAGAATAAAAAAGATATAATTATCATAAGAAATATATTTGGAAAAGAAATAAAAGTCCCATATGAAACCATGGAATTAATTAATTTTGAATACAGTAGCGTAATGATACAAATAAAATCCTCAACAAGCTTTTCTAGTCGTTTAGGATATAAAATTTTGAAGAAATTTAAACCAGAAAGAATAGTTATAACTTAATAAAGTTTAAAATACATGTGTATTTCAAAAAGTTAATAATGACAAGTAAAATTAGAAGTATCTTATATCTTTTACGAATTCGACAATATTATAAAAATATGATGATTTTTGTAGGAATCTTTTTTAGTGAAAGACTGTTTGAAACATCTCTCTATTTTCCTCTTATATTAGGATTTATTTTGTTATGTTGTGCCTCTTCATTTAATTATATTATCAATGATATGAGAGATATTAAAAAGGATAAAATGCACCCAGAAAAGCTTAAAAAAAAACCACTTGCATCAGAAGATTTATCCATTTATGTTGCTATACTATTATTAACAGCCTTATCAGTAATTATTGTCTCGACTTTGATCTTTTTAATACCTAATTTGGGTTTTGTTCTTACGCTAGTCTTAATTATTATAACCGGCCAACTCTATAATCATCTTTTTAAAAATTATGCTTTTATTGATATCCTTATATTATCTACGGGATATTTATGGAGAGCATTAGCAGGATGTGCTATAATCGAAGAATTTGTGTCTGCCTGGTTATTTTTAGCGATATTTGAAATAGCAATGTTTTTAAGCATAGCTAAACGAAAAGGAGATTTGCAATTTCTTGGAAAAGATAAAGCTGTTGAACATAAGAAGGTTTATGATCAATATTCTCTAAAATTATTAGATCAATTTCATGTGATTATTGCTGGATCCCTGTTTATGACATATTCTCTATATTTGATCACCAAGTTTGATTTAGCAGGTCTTGAACATATTCCTGAACTTTATGAGTATATTGTGATATTGACTATACCAATTTCTTTATATATTCTCATGAGATACATGTATTTAACTTCAGCTAAACCTAAAGTTGCACGAAATACAGAAAGAGCCTTTTTCGATATAGGTATGATAATCGCAGCATTATTACTTATTATATTACTATTTTTCTCATTTTATTTTGATAAATTATAGATATGATAAAACTAATAGAAAAACATTCCCATTTAATTCCCATTTAAAAAATTTCATTCCTTTTCAGTAAAAATTTCTCTTAAAATTATGATAATAGATTATGGGAAATTAAACCATTTGATATGGTCCAAATTTCTTAAATGTAAATCTCAATAATTCATTTGAATAATAAAGAATTGAATTTTAATAAAGAAACCTTTTATGATTTCAAAGAACAATAAAAAAAAAAAAGTAAAACTTATAAGTGTACGAATTTAAACAAATATTTAACAACTAATCTAAAAAAAATTTTAAACAAAATAAAAAACTATTAAGTGAATTCAATATGGAAATGGAAAAGAAAAATTTAGCTATAATAATTCTAGCTGTAGTTTTAGCTGCATCTGGTGTTGG
>JBHLNY010000366.1:0-3022 GCA_048941065.1 Promethearchaeota archaeon | reverse complement strand
TAATAAAGTAAAACGTCAATTCTAAAGTTCTTAATATGGTTGAAAAAAAATATAAATTAGGCATATTTTATGGTACAGCTCTAGAAACAGAAAATTTGACAAAAAAGTTTGTAGGTCATCTTATAAATAACGAAGAATTTTGTAAAGCTTGTGAAGTATTAGAACAAAACGTAAAATGTGATAAATGTAGAGAGCATGTAAATAGTTATGCGAATTCAATCTACTTTTATGAAAAAATTGGAGAAAATATACCTGATTTTATTGAAGAACCTGAAAAATTCTTACCGCAAAGTTTACCTCAAGTTGACTATTTATTGGTTATTGGTATTCATCAAGATCTACTTTCAGGGCTTCCCGAGTATTTAAAAAATAAAGACATAAAAGCAATAATTATTCCTATTGAAGATCCTAAGTGGGTTCCCCCGGGACTTCAAGTACAGGTTTTACAAGAATTTAGATTCTGATGATTTTACAGATTTTAGTGAAGAATTGTCAGACAAGTTAGAAGAATTTGAAAATTATGGAATACAAGCTGCTTTTCCTAAACCATTTTGTTCTCTAAGTAAAGAATTAAACGAATATAATAAAATTGGTTATCATATTTCTAAAAATCATAATTATATTGATGAGTTTATTGATTACTTCAAAATTGGAAAACCAATTGTATCATTTTTATTAAGTAAAGATGGCGAATATATTGAAGATACCTGCGTGCTTCAATCAGCTCCCTGTGGTTCAACATTTTTTATTGTCCAACAACTTAAATCTAAGTACTTTAAGAATGGTAAAAGTGGAGAATTATCATTAAATGAGAGAATTAGTAAAGCACACCACTCTTATCCTTGTAATGCTTCAATGGATCAAGATTCCATATTAAAGGATTCTATCCTTCATGTTGGAGGTTATTTAGTCAGAAATGCTATCAGACGTGAGTTAAACCTGGAAGAACAAGAAGGACAAAAACTTATTTATGTCATAAAATGAAATTTAATTTTATCCTTTAGATCAATTCTTTAGTTTAGTAGTAATATAGGCGAATCTTAAGTGGATATTTTTTTCTTAAGTGTTACTAATTGATTTTACATGCATAATTATTAAAAATAAAATTATTTTAGAAAAATCATTAATAGAGTTCTTAATTGGATTAATTTTTTTATACGTCATAAATGTTAAGTTATAATTGAAGTTTATACAATCATTACATAGGTGAGAAATTATTACTACTATCACATGTTCATCATCTTTTTGCGAAGAAAAAGAGCTCGAAGAAAATTCTTTTTTTGAAGAAAACTTTTGGTTATTCTTAATTCCTGCTGCTTTTTTACTAGGTATTTCCATATTTCTAGAATTTTCTTTTGAATTAGTTTTAATTTCTCAAATACTCGCAATATTTTCAATTTTTCTTTCAAGTTCAGGTGTTTTAAAGGAAGCAATTGAAGATATTAGAAAAAAAAAGATTACAGCAAACATTTTAATGTTGATTGCTGCTATTGCATCTTTTTTCATACTTCATGGGCAAGAAGGAGCGACAGCTTTATTATTATATGCAATTGCGGAAAGATTAGAAGAGATTACATCAGATAAGTCGAGGAATGCAATTAAAGAACTACTCGAACTGGCTCCAGATGATGCATTATTAAAAATAGAAAATGGGTATAAGAATGTACCCTCAAAAGATGTTAGAATTGGAGAAATTATTGGTATAAAACCTGGAATGAAAGTTCCTCTTGATGGGACTATCATAAAAGGTAGTTCTTATTTTGATCAAAGTGCTATAACAGGTGAATCAGTTCCGGTCTTTAAAAAGGAGGGGGATGAAATATTTGCTGCGAGTATTAATTCAGACTCTTTTGTAGATATTGAGGTTATCAGAGAAAGTTCTAATACAATTGTAGCACAAATAGCAGAAAGCATTAAAGTTGCCCAACAAAATAAAAGTGAAAAAGAGAAGTTTATTGAAAAATTTGCGAAATATTATACTCCAATTATTCTTTTTTCATCAATTCTCATTATGATCATTCCTCCGTTATTTGGTCTTAGATTTTACGATTGGTTCTATCGTGGTTTGATTCTACTAGTAGTCTCGTGTCCTTGTGCTTTAACTTTATCTACACCATTAGCAAATATCGCTTCTTTAACAAAGATGGCAAAAGAAGGCATCTTGGTTAAAGGCAATAAATTTATTGAAAAACTTGAGGATATTGAAATATTTGCTTTTGATAAGACAGGGACGCTAACTGAAGGTAATTTAAAAATTTTTAATATCCATATTTACAATAGTGCGAACAAGTCGGAAGTAATAAGTATAGCCGCTAGTTTAGAATCTCTTTCAGAACATCCTATAGCTAAAACTATAGTAAACCAAGCAAAAGAATTGAACTTACCTTTTCTTTCAGTAGATGATTTTGAAGTAATAAAAGGGAAAGGTATAAAAGGCAAAATTGATGGAGAATTATTCTATATAGGAAGCCATAAATTTATTGAAGAATTGAATTATGATCTTCCCATCTATGATATTAAAGAAATTGAAAATTCAGGAACAATTCCCGTTCTATTAGGAAATAGGAAAAACTTACTAGGAATTATAACAATCAGAGATGTTTTAAGAGTTTCTGCTCCTATTCTGATAAATGGTTTAAAAAAGAGAGGATATGAAACAGTCTTAATATCTGGTGATAATCAGAATGTTTGTACTTCAATTGGTGAATGCTTAGATATAGATCATACGTATGGTGAACAATTACCAGATCAAAAGCTCCAAGAAATTCAGAATTTGAAAAAACAATATAAAGGGGTAGCAATGGTTGGAGATGGAATAAATGATGCTCCTGCTTTAGCTCTTTCAGATTTAGGTATTGCAATAGGAGCCTCTGCTACTGATATTACAATGGAAACAGCTGATATAATTATTATCAATGATGACTTAAAAAAGATACTTACCTATGTAGATTTAGCGAAAAAAACCAATAAAAAAATTAAGCAAAATATTTGGACTTCAATAATAGTAAAAATATCTTTCGCA
>JBHLNY010000080.1:0-12321 GCA_048941065.1 Promethearchaeota archaeon | reverse complement strand
CTACATTCCCCAGTGTATCGTTGGCAAAGAAGATAATGGTAACCGTTCCATTGGTCATAACATTCCAGTCATCGATATGAATAGTGTCCGTCCATTCGCGGACGCTTGTGGTGGTGATCCCATCTGTTAACTGGTACCACATCTCGCTTATACCATTAATATCATCGAATGAAACGATACAAGTAGGTGGATTTACTCCGAATACTTCATAGGGAAGCGGTTCTGTAATAGTAATAACAGGAGCGATGATATCCTTGTAAACTGAGACATTAGCAGTCCCTACATTCCCCAGTGTATCGTTGGCATAGAAGATAATGATAACGGTTCCATTGCCCATCAAATTCCAATCATTAATATCAATTGATCCAGTCCATATTCGTGAATTTGTGGTAAATGTTCCATCAGTTAATTGATACCATGATGCATCCACTCCATGGATATCCTCAAACAATACATCACATTCGGGTTGAGACGCACCGTATACCTCATAGGGATCGGGACTATTAATGGTAATGACGGGAGGGATGATGTCCTTGTACACTGAGACATTAGCAGTTGCTACATTCCCCAGTGTATCGTTGGCATAGAAGATAATGGTAACCGTTCCATTGGTCATTGCATCCCAATCATCGATATGAATGGTGTCAGTCCACTCGCGAACATTAGTGGTAGTAATTCCATCAGTTAATTCATACCATACCTGATCGATAGAGTTTGTATCATATAAAGTCAAATTACAATCAGGAGGAACTTGCCCAAATACATCATTCGATTTTGGCTCATTAATTAATATAGAGGGAGATATGATATCTTTATAAACTGAGACATTTGCCATTGCTATATTCCCCAAGGTATCGTTAGCATAGAAGATAATGGTAACGGTTCCATTGCCCATCAAAATCCAATCGTTGATATCAATTGATCCCGTCCATGTTCGTGAAATTGTAGTAAATGTTCCATTCGTTAATTGGTACCATGAGGCATCTACTCCATGAATATCCTCAAACAATACATCACATTGGGGTTGAGACGCACCGTATACCTCATAGGGATCGGGACTAATAATGGTAATAACGGGAGCGATGATGTCCTTGTACACTGAAACATTAACAGTCGCTACATTCCCTAATGTATCGTTAGCAAAGAAGATAATGGTAACAATTCCGCTGTTCATAGCATTCCAGTCATCAATATGGATGATATCCGTCCACTCGCGGACACTGGTGGTGGTGATCCCATCTGTCAATTGGTACCACGTCTCACTTAAACCATTAATATCATAGAATGAAACGATGCAAGCAGGTGGATTCATTCCAAATACTTCATAAGGAAGTGGTTCTGTAATAGTAATGACGGGAGCGATGATGTCCTTGTATACTAAAACATCAGCACTCGCTACATTCCCTAGGGTATCGTTGGCATAGAAGATAATGATAACCGTTCCATTGGTCATAGCATTCCAGTCATCGATATGGATGATATCCGTCCACTCACGAGCACTGGTGGTGGTAATTCCATTTGTTAATTCATACCACACTTTATCGATGGAGTTTGTATCATATAAAGTCAAATTACAAACAGGAGGAATGTGCCCAAATACATCATGCGAGTTTGGTTCATTAATAATTATGGATGGAGATATTATATCCTTATAAACAGGGACATTTGCCATTGCTACATTCCCGAGTGTATCGTTGGCATGGAAGATAATGGTAACCGTTCCATTGCCCATCGAATTCCAATCATTAATATCAATTGATCCCGTCCATGTTTGTGAAATTGTAGTAAATGTTCCATTAGTTAATTGGTACCATGATGCATCCACTCCATGGACATCCTCAAATAATACATCACATATCGGGGGAACAGTGCTAAATAGATCGTATGGATGCGGTTCGTTAATAAAGATATTAGGTCCAATAATATCCTTGTACACTGAAACATTAGCAGTTGCTACATTCCCTAGTGTATCGTTGGCATAGAAGATAATGGTAACCGTTCCATTGGTTATAGCATTCCAGTCATCGATATGAATGATATCCGTCCACTCACGAGGACTGGTGGTGGTAATTCCATCAGTTAATTCATACCACACTTGATCAACGGAGCTTGTATCATATAAAGTCAAATTACAAACAGGAGGAACGTGCCCAAATACATCATACGATTTTGGTTCATTAATAATTATGGAGGGAGATATAACATCTTTAAATACAGTTACATTATTCTTTCCAATATTCCCCACTGTGTCATCAGCAAAGAAAGTAATTATTACAGTTCCATTATACTGCAGTTCCCATTCACTTTGAGATATAACACCATGATTTTGACCAGAAATACCATCAAAATAAGTTAAATTTCCATTATTTAATGTATACCAAGTTGAATTGAGATTGGATTCAAGGATGATAACGGTAAAGTTACATGCATTTTCTCCAAAAATAGAATGATTTAATGGATAGATAATATCAATCGAAGGGGTTTCAATATCCTTATAAATAATTATCGCTTCATAATCTTCATATCCTCTACTATCGTTGACATAAAAGAAGAGGGTATGTGATCCGTTTTCCAATAGGCCCCAAATTAATGCATTGATCGATCCGTTTGTGATAAAATGATTTTTTGTTATATCACTATCAATCATGTACCACCACCTATGACTTAATCCTTCTTCTAAATATACACTAAAATTAGGGGGTACAGATCCGTATAATGAATAAGGAACAGGGGAAATCACACTAATTACGGGGGCATCCCACCAAATTGGATAATCATCTTGACTTCCCGTGGAGCCAGAAATGATATATGGAGTATCTCCAATTCCGTCATCATCTCTATCTTTTCCTACATAGTCATCCCAATAATTGCCCTGATTTCCATTATTCCATATATTATTTATTCCTGAATCAACTGCATTAACTGTATTATTGTTAAAGTTATTATGATATACATTATTATCATTACTATTGGTTATATTAACTCCTTGAACTGTGTTGTCTAAAATATCATTTTCATAGAGGTTATTATCGTTGCTACTTTGCCTTATACATATTCCATAATTATTAGAATAAAAATCACTTTCTTCGATTGATGTATTATGAGTGTTAATGAACATGATTCCTACTTTATTTTGATAAGATGATACACTCGTGATCTTACCATTAGTGGTATTCTCCAATCTTATCCCAGCACTGAAAGGCTTTGTGGAATTGTTGGATATTATACAATTTTCAATTATAAAAAAAACATTTTGTGAGTTGTTAATGAAAATGCCCGCAATTGAGCTATTTACGAATATTTCAATATTTTCTATAATAAAAGGATCATTCCAAGACCCAGAGCCGCTACACCAATCATATTCTGCCACAGTCTCTGTCCAGTTATTATCAACATGAATGACCGAACCATCATATTCCATGTCCGATTGATGTGGAATTGAATTATTATGGATTTTTTCATCTTTTACTCCTTTGGCAATGAGTTGTTGCATTATTGGAGTAAAGCTAAGAAATAAACATAATCCGATTAGTACAATGGCTTTAATCGACTTTTTTCTATTCTTATTCAATTGCATCATTATCATTAAGGGAAATTATTAAATAATTATATATTCGATAAACAAGTACAATTCTCATGTTTTTCGCTTTAATAATATAAGAATAATATAAAACAATAATGTTTGACTCATATAAAAATATTTAACAATTGGAACTCCTTTTTGTCGCGTGAAAAAAGGAAAGATAGTTTAAAAAGTGACCATACCTATATTATTCATGCAAATAATTTAATGCGAATAAATCATCTTTTAAAAATTTCGAGTTCCAATTATGTTAATAGAAAAATTAATTGGTCTTAAAAAAGAGGCGGCAAAATCTTTAAAGTTGGCTGGAATCAGTACTGTGGAACATTTAGCTTGTTCAAAAGTAGATGAATTATGCCTTATTAATGGGGTTAATCAAGCACTTGCTCTTGATTATATTGCTCGAGCCAGAATGTTCTTAAAGATGGCGAAAGTACCAAAAAATATCAGACCGCTCCCTCAGCCAGAAATGAAACCCTTTTTCTCAGAAGATCATATGCAACAAATTCGGTTCTGCTATTATAAGATAAAAAAACTAGAGGAGTTGTTGAAAAATAATACATCAACAATCACCATGGAAGATATTAATCATGTGTATAAATATATAACGCTGTTAAATGTGAATTATAAGCTCTATAGTCAAATAAAAATTTTCAAAGATTTAGATATTCATCCTATATTTTATGATTCTCTAGAAAATCGAGAAATAGAGATTTGGGATCTAATGTTTGAGTGTGCTCGTGCTTTATGGGTTTTAGCTCAAGCTTATTCTTACATGTCAAAACAATTTGAAGAAGATAACGTAATTCAAAATGCAATATTGTGCATGGTACAGTGTAGTAAGGCTTATAAAACAGCATCCTATTTCAGTACAGCACATACCCGCCAAGAAGATATTGGTACTTGTTTATCTGCAGAATACCTAGAATTAAAGTCAGAGGAATCACGATTTTTAGCTCAACATCTGGCAATAAGAATTGAAGAGGAAACAAACAGGAATTTTACTATTACTTCAAAGATGTATTCAGGATTAGTCGCTCTCTTAAAGCGTTTTTATTATTTAAAGCAGCACGAACCAAAGAAAATGCAGCAATTACAAGCTTTAATCAACTATTATATGGGTAAATCTTGTTTAATGAAAGCTCGTTCATTTTTAAATCCTTCACTTAGTCCTGAACGTTCAAAAGGAGCTCAACTATTCTTACAAAAAGCAAATTATTACTTTTTCCAGGCAGAAAAAGTGTGGGAAAATTTAGTTACCCACTCTGAAGAGTTATCCGACGATCGCAGAAAGCAATTAATTGGTTATTTATCATTGGTCAATAAGGAGATAATAGAAAATGATGTCCCCTCTATCAAAGCAACCGAAGCAAAATTGATACAAGATCCTGAACCAATTATTATTATTCCAGAAAATATATCTTTCATTGCTCCAAAATCTACGATGTATTTAACTAGGTTTCCTTCAACGAGACTTGAACAAAATGAATTACAAGAGTTATTAATGTTCAATACAGATACAAAATTTCGAATAAATGAATTCGAATCTCTTCGAAATGAAAAAGCTGCCATTGGGCGTGTGATAAAACAATTACATTTCTTATATGATAATAGAGACATTGATATTAACACTTTTTCTGAATTATTTGAAAAATATTCAAAAAAGGAAGCAATTGTCGAAGATGCTATGCAAAAAATAAAAGAATTACATAAAAAAGCGAAGATATCAATGACAAATCAAAAAATAAGCTCTTCTGGTAAAAAATCTCGATATAAAACATAATTTGGTATCATTTTTATGAAGGTTTTTTTATTAATATTATATATTATTAGAATGAGATCGGTGTAGTAATTGTGAACTGGGCTAATACTGTAATACCTTTCTTGAAGAAATATTGGTTTTACCTTTCACTGATCCCTATCATCATATTGTATTTCTTTAATAGTACAATTGCTATAATTTTAATTATTATTTTCATATTTTCACTTATCATCTACTATTTCACCTTTTTTAATTTTAAAAAAAAAGTACTTCGATTCGTGAAAGATTTTAAGATCATTGAAGATCGGGCGATTGCTCAGGAACTAAATTTTTCTTTGCAACAAGTTAAAGCTGCAATGAAGAAACTCACTCAAAGACAGGATAAAAAGCAATGGGTTATCGTTACATTTAATGAACATTATATCTTCTTTAATGATAATATTATTAATGACTTTATAGGATTATATAAACAAGGAATGAATGAAAAAGAAATTTATGAAGCATTAAATCACGAAGAAGAAGTTTTTAAATCCAGGAGAGAAATTAAGCTTTTAGAAGACGAATTAATACGCCAGCATAAAATCTTCCGAAGAAAAAAAAGAGATATTGAAGATCGGGTAACCTCGGAATTAATGGATTAATTTGAACTTTCTAGCGAAAGAGTATATGTTAATTTAACATAAAATTTATTTCTATGATTGTGGCTTTTATTTTAGAAATTCAAAGTATAAGTTGAATTTAATTTAATTCGGCCTATTAATATAACAGTATAATTAAATTGTGGATATATGGAAGTAATAAAGAGCAAAGAAAAGCAAAAAAGTCTTTATATAAACTTGTAGATGATTTGCTAATTAGAAAAATAATAAAATTTAAGGATGGGAAGTATTTTATAAATTACTAAAACTATTGACAGTTCCTTAGAATTAAAAGAAATCTAAGGCAATTGATATGCAAATCTATATATAATAAAAGGTTTAACTTAAGAAATAATATAATAAACAATTTTTCTCTTTAATAAATGATGAGTTGATATGAGTGAATTGAAACATTTAAAGAAAGAATGGAAAGCCATATTCTCTTGTATAGGTTTTGGAATTTATCCAAACCGCGGAAATGTTTATAAAATTAATATTAACCCCGCAAGGGATGCGGAGATTGTGGTTTTGCTATTCGACCTGTTGTTGGCAGATATTTAACATGTCCAGTAAAAGAAGCCAAGGAAGAAGAAGGATTTGAGATATATTTTGCAAGAGGAAGAATGAATGTTCTAAAGAGCATACTAGAAGGACAAATTCCCTTGAGTAAAGATCTTGCTGAGTGGGTCTATCAATGTTCTGAATGTGGGAATTGTACTGAAGTCTGTCATATGTCTCAGAATCCATATATAATCCTTCCTACATGTAATTGGATCGATCATATTAAAGTATGGGAGGCATTAAGGAAAGACTTAATTGAAGCTGGTTTTGCCCCCCTTGAAAGACATAGCACTTTAATTGAATATATGGATAATGACAAGATGAGGAATCCATATGGAGAGGAAAAAAGTAAGAAGTTTGAATGGATAAGTAAGTTTCCTGAAATTAAAGATGAAGGAGACTTAATGTTTTTTGGAGGTTGTACTATGCCATTAAAACAAATAGACACTTTGAAAAGCATGATGAAGATTTTAAAAGCATCAGGAAAAGAAATAGCTATGTCTAAAGAAGAATGGTGTTGTGGGTCTATAGCTCTACGTATTGGTGATGAAAAAGGTTTAACTGACGTAATTAAACATAATATTGAAGTATTTACAAATAAAGGAGCTAAAGTTTTATTTACAGCATGTGCAGGATGTTATCGAACTTGGAAAAAAGATTATCCTGAATTTTTAGGTACAGATTTACCGTTTGAGGTAAAACATGTTACAGAAGTATTGGTGGATATGATAAATAATAATGAAATTCCTTTCATTAAAGGAGAAGAAGTGGAAAAAACAAGAGTTACATATCATGATCCATGCCATTTAGGTCGCCATATGGATCTTTATGAAATCCCTCGAGAAGTTCTTTCTAAAATACCTGGCATTGAACTAGTTGAAATGAAAAGAAATAGAAATAATGCATGGTGTTGCGGAGCAGGAGGAGGGGTAAAAAGCCAATTTTCTGAATTAGCTCTTAAAATCTCAAAGGAAAGAATAAAAGAAGCTGTAGAGACAGGCGCACAAATCTTAACAACTAGCTGCCCATTTTGTATTGGAAATCTAATTGATGCTTATGAAGATCTGGAACCAGAAGTCAAGGAAAAAATAAAAGTTATTGATGTAATTGATCTAATTGCTTCCAAATTATAAGCTGTTTTAGAGATTTAAAATGCCAGAATTATACCAAAAATTAGAAAGAGTAGTATCTAAAAATAGGATATCTAATGATTTATACATTCGACATGCTTATTCTCGGAATGTTACTTCTAATCTTCAAGGTGTTCCTGATATTGTTATACGTCCAATAAATACAGAAGAAATTTCAGAAATTCTCAAAATTGCTAATGAAGAGAATATGCCAGTGATCCCTCGAGGTGGCGGTGATTGTGAGTTTGGAGGCAGTAAACCAATTGGAGATGTGGGAATTATTTTGGATCTTAAAAGTATGAATAATATTCTGAATTTAGATGAAGACAATTTAATAGTTACTGTGGAAGCTGGTATCTCTTGGAGTAAACTAAATGAATATTTGTGTCATTTCGGACTTTATACAGGATGCATGGGTCCTGGATCTGGATTAACATCATCTGTAGGAGGAGGAATCTCTCATCATTCTGTAGGAGGTGGTGGTTGTGCCAAATATGGAGCCTGTACTAATCAATTAGTTTCATTAGAAGTGGTTTTACCGACTGGTGAAGTCATTGAAACTGGCTCTCAAGCAAATAAATATTCAAAATACCCATTCAATAGGTTTGGAAATGGTCCTGATTTAGCCTCACTTTTTTGTGGGGACAATGGAATTTTTGGAATAAAAACAAAAGCTTCATTGCAAGTCTTTCCTAAACCTAAATATGCTGCTTACAAATCATTCTTAATGCCGAGAAAATCACTTGAAATTTCAGCACAAATGATGAGTGAAATTAGGAAGAAAGGAATTGATGTGTATGATACAATGTTTCTAATGGATTTAATTGTTTCTATAGGAGTGCAATATGGAATGTTTCCTATGTGGGAACACTTAAAAAAAAAGCGAGGTATAATTTTCTACACAGTGGAAGCAAATTCAGAACCTGAGCTCGAAGCAAAAGTCAAGGAATTGGATAAAATAATATTAAGTAAAAAAGCAGAAGAACTTGGACCAGAAATATCGGATGGAAATATAGCTAAATGGCATTATGAAGAACAAGGGCATTGGTTAATTGCGCATAATTTATGGGGATTAGTACCTGGATTTGATCCTGTAGATGCTGAATGTCATGTACCCATTAATGCTTATCCTAAGATAATGAAAGATTTAGAACAATGGGATATTGAACATTCTGAAGATATGCAAAAAATTTTGGAGATAACTGGAATGCGACCAATTACGGGTACGGGGCCTATTATATTAACAGAAGGTAGCAATGTTGAGTTAACATGTGGATTTTCTAGTTTTACAAGCTATTATAATACTGAAAAGCATGAAATTATTAAGGAAATTAATCTTAAACTCTGGAAATCCCTTTTAGAAAGACTAATTCAACATGGAGCCATGTTCTATATGTTTGGTGATATTCTGAGTAGACATATGGTAGATATACATGGTTATCAAAGAGGATATTATCAATTATTGAGAAATATTAAAGATGCAATTGATCCGAAACATATCTTAAGCCGTGGAAAATATAATTTTTGGGGTAATGAGAGGAAAAAGCAAATTACCTCTATTTAAAAACTTACTAAAAGGATCCAAATTTTTAGTAACCATGGAAGATCTAACTAAATATTTGCGTCCTACTGAATTTCTCGATTTTGATAAAAATAGAGTAAAAAATAAAGCCTTTGAGATTATAGAAGGCTTAAATAGCAATAAAGAAAAAGCTATTGCATTATTTTACTGGGTAAGAGACGAAATTAGGTACATGATGAGCGCATTTTACATGATTAAGTCAAATTTTAAAGCAAGTGTAACACTACGCAGAGGTTATGGATTCTGTGTTTCAAAGGCAGTTTTACTATCTTCATTTGCTAGAGCAGTTGGAATCCCGGCTCAAGTTCATTTAGCAGATATAAGGAATAACAAAGTACCTCAAGAAATTATTAATTATTTAGGTACTAATATCTTTTATTATCATGGGTATAGTGAACTTTTCCTTGATAATAAATGGGTAAAAGCTACTCCAGTATTTGATAAATTTACTGCTTTTAAAGCAGGTTTTTTACCTCTTGTTGAATTTGATGGAATAAATGATGGTATACTTTCAAAATTTGATCCTGAGGGTAACCTTTTTATTGAATATGTTAACGATAGAGGAGTATATGATGAAGTTCCTTATGATGAAATGGATCAAGTGATAAGAAAAAAATATTATAAATATGTGTTTGAAAAAGGAATTAAAACTCTTAATAAAAAGTAAAATATATCTTATTTCAAATTAGAAAAATCTTTAAGAATCACTCTTTTTTTTACTATTTATGGAGGATTTAAGTATATACTTACAACCTAATGAATTTTTTGACTTTAATGAAAAATTAGTAAGTAATAAAGCTAATGAAATTACTGATGGTTTAAACAGTCAAAAGGAAAAAGCAATTGCTTTATTCTATTGGGTAAGAGACGAAATTAAGTATAACATGGCATTATTTGTCCCAAAAGTGAAAAATTATTTTATTGCTAGCAAGACAATACGCCGCCGTGAAGGATTCTGTGTTTCAAAATCAATATTATTATCAACATTGGCTAGAGCAGTTGGGATACCTGCAAGAATTCATTTATGTGATCTTATCAATCATCTTGTATCTCAAAAAGTGATTGATTATATGGGCCATAATGTTATGTACTATCATGGATATAGTGAGTTTTATTTAGATCGTAAATGGGTAAAATTAACACCATCGTTTGATCAACAAACTGCTATAAGAGGTAAATTTCTTCCAATGGTAGAATTTGATGGTGAAAATGATGCTGTTTTTCCCCCTTATGATGTTAATGGAAATCAATTTGGAGAGTATGTCAAAGACAGAGGTGTTCATGCAAACTTACCACTCGATGATATAGATAAATTATTTCAAGAAAAATATAAAATGTATAGGAAATATCTTGAGGGCTTTCAAAAAGTAGAAGATTATAAAGATTTGATATGAAAGTCTCTTCAATAGAAATAATGATCTTTTAATCCTAAATCTTTTAAATCTATTCTATATTCGCCTAGCTTGCCTCCATAATTCCCGGCAGAAATCTTTAATAATCCTTCCATTTCAATAATCCCATCAATAATCTTAAACATTGTATACTTAATAGTTTCTAAATCGAGAGCATTGAATACTATTTCAGGTATAGACCTTACATTTTTAGGAACTTTAAAAACTTCTGAAGGCAATTTATATTTTAGAGTTGGACAGAATGGGTGATTTGTTGTGGGGCCTATCTCAGGAAAATTAGTTTCAGGTTTTGAACCGGCAGAACATATATCAAAAGTTGTGCAAACATTATCAATATCAGCAATAATTCTTACTGCTTCTCTTCCAATTGTTATCCCCGAATCCACAGAATCGCAAAATAGCCATAAGTTTCCTCCCATAACTCCTAAAGCATAAGAAATTTCCTCTTCAATTAGAAAATCATACCCCATCATAATAGGGACATTTATTAGATAACGATTATATTTCTCAACAATCCATTCATATCCATCTCCACAATGACCCACATTATTCATCATGTTGAATTTAGATTCGATTTTCTTTGGATACCAATCAAATACAGTTGTCGTTGGCACTACGAGAATACCTTGTCGTATTCTTCGTCCGAGTTGATCATAAAATTTAGCTTGAGCTTTCTCACCTGACCCCAAAACCCATAATTGTACAATCACCCCAAATCTTCCATCAATAGTTTCTTTTTCTGTAAGCCATCTTACTATTCCACCTTCAGTATCTCCAAAAACTGTGGAAGGTAGAGCAGTGAATGCATTTGCTGCTCTATTTAAAAATTCACAATCTTGAGCAGTAACTTGTAATTGTATAACTAAACCTTTAAATGCTTCACAATATGTATCTTCTACAATAGCCATCGATATTCACCTCTAATTCATACCAAGAATTTTTTTTTAAATACTATAACCTAAATAATTTGGATCAAATAATAATTTAAAATCAAAAGCTTATTAACTCTATAATATTAAATTAATTACGAAAACAAATTAATGGAAGAATAAGAAAAATGCCAAGTGCAATTTGGATTTTTGAAATCGATCCCTCTTTCGGACCTAATATATTAGCTGAATATTATTTAGATAAAAATGATAAAATACCCCCTGCAATTTTGAAAGAGTTTTCAGAAAAATATACCAAAAAAGAATTCATTGATTTTACTGCTCGAAAAGATAACATAAGATATTTTTCAAAGAAGATAAATGCTGAATCTTTAAATAAAGATAATCTTTATTTAGGTTTTAGTTTACGGGAGAATGAGGATCTTGTTTCAATAAAAAGCATATTTAAAAAGATCGAAGAGACTATTATCCAAAATTTCACTAATGAAAAAAGTAAGATGGATGAATTACTTAAAAAAGCATTAAATTCCATTTTAAGTCTAATGGAGAAATTAAAGGAACCTATCATTGTAAAGGAAACCATAAATGAGAAGACCAAGCAATTATTAGATGAAGAGAAACTTCAAGAAGCTAGAGAATTAATTGATTTGGGTGAAGAAATTCCTGAAAAACTATCTGCTGAAGTAAAACTTGGAGAACAATTTTTATTAGAAAAATTCTATAAGAAGGCTAAAAGGAGTTTTCTTAAAGCAGCTGAGTTTGC
>JBHLNY010000079.1:0-12359 GCA_048941065.1 Promethearchaeota archaeon | reverse complement strand
TTTTAGCTTTTAGTGGAATGAAATCTATAGGTAAAACTCTTTTAGCCGCATGTTCGAGTGGTGCCTCTAATATTGAAATTCGGGCTGCTATGGCATATGGCTCTCTCATGTCTGGGATAACACTCGCTAATGCAGGATTAGGAATTGTTCATGGATTAGCTTCACCTATAGGAGGATTTTTCAATATTCCTCATGGTGTAGTATGTGGTACGCTCCTTGCTGAAGCAACTAAAATGAATATAGAAACATTACGAAAACAGGGTACAGTTGGAAAAAGAGCATTAAAAAAGCATGCTGAGATTGGAGCTTTATTAGTAGGTGATAAAATAATAGAAGAAGGACAAATTGATAATTATTGTCATAAACTGATTGAAATACTTGACAATTGGACTCAAGAATTAAGAATTGACCGATTAGGTAAATATAGCATAAAAGAAGAGGATATTGATAAAATCTTAAAAAATACAGGATTAAAGAATAATCCAGTTAGTTTAAGTATGGACAATATAAAAACTATTATTATGAATAGAATTTAATAAATAAAAAAGAATATACTGTTATTTATTAAATAACTTTCATAATCTCTTTTGCTAATAAAGCAAAAGCTAAATCAACATTCTCACCTGTTTTAGATGATACTTTTAAATAATCGAATAAGCTGTATTTCTTTTTATAAGTTAAAGCAAATTCATCTTTAACAATAATTAAATTGGATAAGTCTAATTTTGTCCCTAGAAATATAATAGGCAATTCTGGATTTTCGGCTCTACAGATCTCTACCCATTGATCTAAGTTTTTTAATGTAAGGGGTCGTGTTAAGTCAAACATCAGGAGCGCTCCTTTTGCACCTACTGCATAATTCTTGAGCAAGAATCTAAACCTTTCTTGTCCTCCAAAATCCCAAAGTTGTAATGAGACTCTTCTACCATTAAATTTTAATTCTTTCAGAAAGAATTGGACACCTATCGTTAATTTGGTGTCTGCTAAAAATTTACCTTCTACGTATCTATGAAGAAGTGTTGTTTTTCCTACACCACCTTCACCTGCCGTAATCACCTTCAAGACTATTGGTTTGGGCATATTACCATCTCGGGGTCCTTATTAAACTTATAACTTTCTATTATTAGTAAAAAGTGGTGTATATTTATCAATCAGCTTATTTCAAGATATAATAATTATTCTGGTTATATTTTTATATTAAATAACTATTTAATATTTTTTTAGGCTCTTTTAAAGGATAAATATTTGTTTTGTCTTAAAAAGATAGTATTTATTCCAAATTCACTTGCTTTTTTTCGTAACATGGAATCATTTGTTGCTATAAAGATAAGTTGGTTTTCACTTCGTAACTCAATTGCTTTTCTTAATAGAAAATCATCTGTAGTTTCTACAGTTGCTTTAATTTCTTCTAAAAAAACAATATTATATTGATCTCTATTTTTATTCAAATAAGCTAATCCTGATCTATATTCTCTTTGAAACTTTGTTGCTTTAGGTTCTTTATTTTTTTTTGCTTCAAGTTCGTTTAGAATTTGTTTAAATATTACAAATTTTAATAATCCTTCTAGATTTAATCTAATCTCCCTTAGATAGTCAACTTTAAATTGAAAAGGAAGAAGAATGAAATTAGAATCTAAGATAATTAAACTAAATTTAGAAGTCAATAGGTTTGTCGCTCTAATATTTTTCTTGTTAATATCTTAAAAGCATTATCAACATTTTCACCAGTCTTGGAAGATATCTTAAGATAATCAATTAAATCAAATACATCTAAAAATTGATTTGCATAATCATCATCAACTTGAATCTCATCCGCTAAATCAAGTTTCGTCCCTAAAAACAAAATTGGCAGGGTAGGATCACCTTTTCTTACAATCTTAATCCACTGTTCAAGGTTTTCTAGTGTTATTGGTCTCGTGAGGTCAAACATAAGAAGTGCTCCTTTTGCACCTAGCACATAACTTTCAAGTAGAAACCGGAACCTTTCTTGACCACCAAAATCCCAAAGCTGCAAAGTACACTGTTTAGAATCAATACTTGTCTCTTTCAGAAAAAACTCAACTCCTATGGTCATTTTTGTTTCTGCTGAAAACTTTCCTTCCACATATCTATGAAGAAGTGTTGTTTTTCCTACACCACCTTCCCCTGCTGTAAGTATTTTCAGAATAAATTTCTTCGTCATACCGGTGACTAACCTAGAAGTAAGTTTTTTTTATAATGATTTTTTTATACAATTCTTTATTTTAAGATTGCTTTAAGATATTTTTAAGATAAATTTAATAAATTAATAATTTTTTATTTTTGATTTTTATGTTTTTTCACTTATACATCATTAATAAAACAATTTCAAAATAAACTTTTTTAATCTTCATATAATATTTCTCTCAGTTCATTATTTGAAAAATAATTGATTGAGTAAACTTAAATTTTAAGATATAGTGTGATAAAAATGAAAATGAGAAAAAAAGTACCATCTGAAGAACAAATAGAAGAGCTAAACGTTAAATCTTGGGGGACCTGGAGTAAGGAAGTAAGTGAATTCGATTGGTCTTATGGTGATACTGAGACTTGTTATATACTTGATGGAGAAGTAGAAGTTACTGATTCTGACACGGGAGATAAAATCGAATTTAAAAAGGGTGATCTTGTCCAATTTGAAAAAGGTTTAAAGTGTGTATGGAATGTAAAAAAACCTATTAGAAAATATTACAGTTTTGATTTAGATTTTGGAGAGACATAATAATTACAAAATTTTTTTATTTTTATTCTATATTTTTTTAATTTCTAAAATAAATCTATAAATCATATTACTATTCAGATTGATCCTTTAAATTAAGATTTAAATTGATCCGAAATGAAAAAATTAAGGAAGAAAAATAGGGATTTATAATACCATCTTACGCGAATCTTTGTTTTTCGCGGTGTTCTTTGACTGAAATTTCCCTTTCACTGATTCTATTTAACTTAACCAGAGTTTCTGTAATCGTTTTTGCTTCGGCTCGTGTTTTTAGTTCAAATTCTTGTAAACCTTCAAAGATTTCTTTTTCGCTAAAACCTTTATTGAAAAGTTCCATAAATTTTGCGATCGTTTCTTCATGATAAAAAATATACTGCTTGTTCAGAAAAATTATTAACCATTTCTTTTTCTCTAGTTTTTGAGACAATTCAAACATTTCCTCTCTGACTTTATTTATCTTCTTTTTCAACTTTTTAGCGAGTATAGTATCTTCTATTCTATAGTATTTTTTCATGAGTCTAGTAAGCCTATTTTTGAAAAATAAGGCTGGAATATACGATAAAAGAAAAAAAGCAATGAAGATCACACTTAATATTATTGCAGTTAGGTATTCTCTAAGTATAGCTAGAATAATAATGATTACTACAAGAATCCAAAACCAGTTTCTAGCAATTGTCTTTAAAATAACTATATATTTTTTTGGCATAAATATAATCAGATAAAGAAAAATTCTCCAATATATATTGATATAATATATGATTTAAAAAAATTATTTTTAGTTAATTAAAACAAAGAGATATCTTAAAAACCACATAAACACGCGTTTCCGGGTTCCCGAACCACCTCGAAAACAGCTGGTTTTTCGGATGGGACCGGGTATTTTCCTCGAGTACCATGACCGTGAGCGTACTCACAATTTGCCATTTCCCACTGATTTTGCAAGCAAATCGCACAGATTTATTTATCGCAACAGCAGTACTATTGGACAACGTAAACGAGTTTAACTTCCGGCGCTTAGCTAACAGCTGAGTATGTGGTTTTGAACAATATTAACCATTTTATAAGCGTGGTTATTTTATTATAAAATCCCTGCTTATATGGTTACAAGTAAATTAAATAGTAAAGACTAGTAATTAAATTTTTTCATAATAAAAGATTAACTTTAAAAGGGATAAATCGAGAGGTGCTTGTCAAGGTGATATTTCAAATAATAATGCAAGATGTGGAGTGGTATCAATATTTGATAAATGCATTTATTATAATTATAGGAAGATTGCTTGATATACTCAGTACAAGATATGTATCAAAAGAACTAAAATTGGAGACAAATAAATTAGCTAGACGCATAGGTTGGCGAGGGATGATTTTACTACAAATTCCTATTATTATTTTAGGATCATTAGATTTTTATCTTGCATTTTTTGTTTTTATATGGTCGCTTTTCTTGTTTGCTAATAATACTATGGGAAGTTGGAATACAAGACAAATTGGTGAGGAACAATATTATGAAGAACTTAAATCACGCTTAAAAGAAACTACAAAATGGCAGATAATACTTAGTGAAATATCATATATTTTCACTTTTACATTAACAGGGATCCTTATAATTGTATTTCTATGTGTGTTTAATGATGTTATTGCACTTATTTTCATATCGTTAGCATTAATCTGTCAGGGATTACTAAGTACGGTTAGATCCATGAAATATCTTTTTGATTTAAAAAAAGAAAATAAGTTAAATAACAAAAGTTAGATTGAAATCACGATTTTTATTCTACACGGTTTAAAATGTGCGAGTATTTTTGGATACCTTTAATTACAAGAATTACTGAAACCCCCACTATACTTATGATTATGATTAAAAATATGTTTAGCATGCTATCAATTATGGGTTTAGCAATGAAGAACATAAAGGAATTTTCGTAAAGAACATTAGTATTATTCGCATAATCTCGAGTAATAAACATGAATGAATAATTTCCTGGTTTAAATTTGTCAATTATAAATTCAAATTCATTCAAATCTTCTTGAAAATTATTTGACAATTGGTAATATTTGTAACTTTTAAAATAATTATCAGAAATTAATAAAAATACGCTCTCAACCCCTGATTGATTATCAAAAGTTTCTATATTAAAGTACATATTATCTGAAATAGAAGGATTTTCAGGAGTGTAGTCTAAACTGCCAAATTCTGGGATATAATTATCTGAAAGAGTAGTAAAGTTAAAGTAAGAAGGAATTAAATTATGTCCTGTAATAGTTACATTATATATTTCATTAGCTTGCGCTGGAACACGAAACTTTACTATTCCATTTTTATTAGCATATACGGTATAATATTTACCATCAGTAGTTCTAAAATGAACCCTTGCATATGGAATAGTATTATTGGAAATGTCTGTAATCTTTATTGTTACTAGCTGACCTTCATATATACTTTGATTGAAAGGATTATTTGCTATTTTTGGTTTATTAGTATAGATATCAACCTCTGGATCACCTAATAAACAATATGTTAATAAATTCTTTCGTTCATAATCATAAAATGTAGCTCCTTCTCCTCTTTTATAATAATCACTATTCATATAAGACACTTTAGAATCGTACAATGTTCTTCCCTGCTGAAACTTTTTTTCTACAAAAAATTCCTTCCAAAAAAGCTTAGCATTTCCGCGGTTTAATTTTTCTAGATTATAATCTTCAGTAAAATACCAAGTTACTCTAAGACCTCCAATAGCTCCAATGGCACCAGCATTCAATTGCTTTATAAGGGTTTCTCCAATGCTATCATCATTATAATCATAACAAGAGGTTGTACAAGCATCGATATATACTAAAGAAAGCATGTTGACATTCGAACTTAAATTAGCATCATTAGATGTGTATCCCTCTGTAGTCGGATTACGATAATAGATTGATGGGCTTCCATGTCCTGCCATAATAACTGTCGAATATCCATTATTGAAATGATTACGCAGTTCTGTACGTGTAAGATTTCCTTGTTCTTCTACTAAATGAGAATAATTCATTTCCAAATTTACATAATTTTGTATAATATAACTGGTTAGCCAACTTTCATACTCTCCATCAGGATCTGTAATGGGAATAGGATAATCAGATATTCCTCCTGCTAACAGCATTCTGTTCATCCAATTATCAACATATGGATCCATCTCATACTTTAATGTTTTATTTACCATCCCCTCAAGTTCTTCGGCAGAGTCTGCAGGAAATCGACCGACATATACATCTGGTATCCACGAAATTTCATCATACCCATACAAATTGTCTTGAGGAGCCTCTCCCCATCTTAGATCTTCATCACTATCCCAAGTTCCTGTAAGATCAGCATAATAATAATCTGTTGGCTTATAATTATCACTTCCTACAGTCTCACTTCCAGGATATCTTACAACATCAGGATTATATACTTCTCTTATAGGAATTAAGTCATTTTGAGCATCTCCAGCTAAAAGAACCCATTGAATGTTCTCTTTTTCATAATATGATTTTATCATATTTCTAATCCTTTCTTGATTATCTATTCCATCATAATCGGAAAAATTACTCAAAATTATTGTTTTGACTCCCTTTTCATTTTTCCAATCCGCTAATGGTTTTAGCGCGTCAATAAAATCGGTTTTGTCCGGTGCTATGATTAACATTTCAATTTTTGGATAATACCAAAGATTTTCTAATGATAAATAGTCAAGTTCGGGTAAAAATGATAAATCAATTTCTGGATCACTGGTTTTGAGAATCTGCTCTCCTGAAAGGTTGTTTTCCTTATAAATAAGGAAGTATTGACTAATGCTAAGAGAAATTAATGGAGATAATAAAAATAAAAGGATTAATAACCAAGTAAAAATTTTAGAAGAAGTTCTTAGCATTTTTTATCAACACTAAAGAATTATTAATCATATATTTATTATTTGTAATAAAATTTTAAAAATAAGAATATATTGATTTTAAAAAAAAAGGATTGTATTTTTATGCCTATTAGGTTTAATTATTGCCCTCATTGTAATCAAAAAATAATGTTTAAAATAGAGTTAGAAGATATTGACACAAGTCAATATCCTGCTCCAATTTATATTATCCATAAAGATAAATCTTGTGGAAAATTATCTACTTTCTATGTTGATAGTCTATTAAGAATTTCATATAAAGAAATTGAAAAAAAATCTGGTGGAATTAAAACTATCGAGACTATAAAATAGTCCATTTAAGAATCAATTATGAAATTCTTGTATCTATCGATTAGTTTAATAAAAATATTTCCTTAATTTTTAGTAGGAGATTTAGATATACTTTTATAATTATACTTCAATTTTTAACTGTCATGACTTACGAACTAGAAGATGTACCTGGAATTGGGAAAGCTACAGCAGATAGATTGAGAGCTGTAGGGATTGATTCAGTTGAAAAATTAGCTTCAATTGAACTTCAGGACCTATTGAAACTACAAATTAAAGGAGTAGGAAAATCTACTGCTTCTAAATATATTGAAAAGGCTAAAATGCTGTGGGAGGAAAAAGTATTAGAGGAGAAAACATCTCTAAAAAGTAAACCAGATAAACAACAAGTTTCTAAAGAAAAAGTAACACCTAAAAAAGTAGTATTAAAAGAAACCTCCGAAATTAAAAAATTTATGCAACAACAAGCTGAATGCAATATAGGATTAGTAGGACATGTAGATCATGGAAAAACAACGCTAGTAAAAGCATTAACGGGAGATTGGACGGATAGACATTCAGAAGAACAGGAACGTGGGATCTCTATAAAATTAGGGTATTCAAATGCAACAATTCTTTACTGTGCAACGTGCGGCACATATATTACAAAATATATGATGGAACAAGAAAGAGTACAGGGTCAACCACGATTCTTATGCTCAATTTGTAAAAACGTATTAGAGTTTAAAAGAAATATATCTTTTGTTGATGCACCTGGTCATGAGATATTAATGGCAACTATGTTAAGTGGAGCTTCCTTGATGAACGGAGCCTGCTTATTAATTGCAGCAGATGAAGATTGCCCACAACCCCAAACAAGGGAACATTTAGCTGCTTTAAATATTGCAGGGATAAATAACATAATTATTATTCAAAATAAAATTGATGCTGTTTCAAAAGAACAAGCACTAGAGAATTATAAACAAATAAAAGAATTTATTAAAGGAACAATTGCTGAAAATGCTCCCATCATACCCATCTCCGCTGTTTTTGGTGCTAATATAGATCTTATTGTAAGAGCATTTGAAGAAATTATCCCTTCTCCTCATATTGATGAAAATGAGTCCTTTCAGTTTTTAATAGCAAGATCTTTTGATATCAACCGCCCTGGAAAAGAGATTGAAGATTTAAAAGGCGGTGTAATCGGAGGTTCTGTGTTAAAGGGAAAAGTTAAGATTGGGGAACAAATAGAAATACAACCTGGTATTCGCATGAAAGACAATTATGTACCTATAAGATCAACTGTGGTAAGTATTAGTCAAGGAAATAATCATTTTGATGTTGCTAAGCCTGGTGGTCTTATAGGGTTGGGGACAAAATTGGATCCTTCCCTAACTAAAGGAGATCATCTAATAGGACATTTAGTTGGGAGACCAGGAACCTTACCAGAAGTTCTCCATGAAGTAAAATTGAAAGTTAATTTATTTAAACGTGTAATTGGATCTGAAATGCAAATCAAAGTTACTGAACTTAAACATAATGAAAAGCTTTTATTAGTCGTTGGAACTGAAAAAACAGCTGGGACAGTAATTAAAATTTTAAAAAATTATTATATCCTTAAATTAGCTCCCCCGATTTGTATTCCAAAGAATTTTGTATTTGCTATTTCTAGAATAATAAATAGACGCTATAGACTAATTGGATATGGCGAAATATTTGATCAAAACTGAAAAGTTAAAAAAATCCTTTTTATTGGAGATATTTATTTGGATTATGGGGAATAAGAAAGAAATATCTCACGTATTTTTCCCTTGATTAAATTAATTGAAGGATCTACATTATGGAATATTTTTTTTAAAGCATTGATTACTACATTATCGCTATCAGAGTTCCTAGATTTTGTAATAGATTGCTTGGTTTCATATAATATTAAAGATTCTTCAACCTTGGCAAGAAAATGAAGAACAATTTCTATGTTTACTTTACTAGATAAATCTGATTGACTTTTAATATCTTTGAATTCATAAAATATCTCATTCATAACTCTTTTTTCTAAAAAGCATACAAAATCTTCAATATTATCACAGAAGATAACTATCAAATTATTTTATCGAGATTTTTTGTTTTTAATATAAAAAATAATTCCAATTATTAAGAAGGATCCATTTATCGTCCCAAATATCAAAATCCAAATAGGGATGTGTATTATATTAGTGTAAATGTAATTAATTTCATTATAGGTACTTACATTGGTTCGTGTAATCAGTTTTCCATGTTGATAAACCTCTACTGTATAATTTCCATTTGGAACATTTTTTAATCGCACCTCTCCATTTTCATTAGTTTTTAATGGTGCAATAGGTTGGATTTGAGTATTTGAAATATAAGTTCCATAAGATTTATTATAATAATAAACTAAAACTTTTAACCCTACTACAGGCATTTTAATATTGTCAAATATTATAATCCTTAAAGTATGTGTAGCAGTATATCGAATGTTAATTGGACAAATTTCGCCTTTAATCATGTATGGTAATTCTACTCTTAATCCCTTATCTCCAATAGCTGTAATATTCTTCTCAAAGAATAATACTTCTCTTTCAAATAATGAATCAGCACTTAATACTTGTTTTGGTGAAATAGAAGGTTCAAAAATCGATATAAAGGTTATGTATATATGCAGAGGGCCAGATATTATTGTTGGAAAATAAATTCTTTCGCGAATATCTCTATAAGCTATTAATCTGTCAATTGCCCACGTTTTATAAACAGGTTCAATAAATTTTACAGTAAATATGGAGGTAAAATTTAGCGATAATTCATTTTTATTTCCTGAAAAGGAATCTGATAAAGTAATATTAATAGATTTATCTAAATTTAGATGGTCACCTATATCAACTGTTTCATTATTTATTAAAAGAGTATGATTACCTAATAAATCCTTATCAGGAAGATTAACATTTAAAGCAACAATTACAGCATCACTAAAAATTGAGTCTTTAATGGTTTTATTATTCATTCTTCCACGCAACGTGAATTCATAATTGAATTCAATTGTAAAGTTCTTTTCTGCTTTTGTCATATTTAGATTAACTGTACTTATTTGATTTAGTGTCCAGGGATTTATTGTTAGGTTATATTCCCAAATAAGATACATCGTAAAATTGAATTCAGGTTCTATTTGAAAGTAATTATCATAATCAAAAACTAGAAAATTATCACCATCAATATAATAATCAGTATCGACAGTTAATTTGATAATATCTGTCCCGTTAAAAATATATAACTCAATTAGATTGCATGGATTTAAACGAGGACCATAAATTAAATACCCTTCTTTTGATTCATTATACCAAACATCTAAAGTTTCATTTAACTTTACTGTTATTTGCTGTCTATCCGAGTATTCATCATTTAAGTTATCTATTTTTGCCGGTTCAATGGTTTCAACAAATCTTATCTCTTTAAAGGTGATATTTAATGCATCTGAATTATAATCTTCCCAAAGAAGGGGATATGTTTTGTTAAAAATATAAAATCCTATTTCTACTTGATTAAGATCCATATCATAAATAGTTATATTTCCAAGTCCATGTTTTTGTTCCTCAATTATGGGGTTATAATCCTCTTTGGAGAAATCATTAATTTTAGGAGAATTATTATTAGAATTATCAGAAATATTGAAATTGGATTCAATTTGGAACCAATTAAATAATAGTGGAACTAAAGTATTTGAAAGTAGTAGTAAATATATGAATAATATTAGATATTTGACTTTTTTTGTCCCACAATTATTAATCATATTTAATCTTATAATTTCAAATTATTTAGCACAAAAAATTAAATAAAATTAAATAATTTTTGGTACGATTTTAATATTTATCTTAATTTCATCTAAAATCGGATCTAAATTCTAATATTAATTCTTTCTAAATTTATTCAGAGAGTTAACAAATAAATGCTTATAATAAATTTGAAAATTAGATTTTAAGAAATTTTAAATTAATTATTAAATTATATTTCAGTTTAATAATCAGTATATAAAAAAGTCTTTTTGAATTTTAAATGTAAAATGATCTGAATGGTTAAGAAACCAGATAAAAATAAGTTTTTAGAAGATCTCAACGCTGCTATAGATCAATTTTTAGATCATTCCTATAATCGAGTTATTGCCATATCTCACAATGATGCTGATGGGATAAGTAGCTTACACATAATCCAAAATCTTTTATACAAATTGAATATTGATTATGATTATTTTATTTATAATCGATCCGTTTCATGGGAGAATTACCTAAATGGTATTTTCTCTAAAAGGCAAACTGATAAAACAGCTTTTATTTTTACTGATGTAGGGTCTAATCTAAATGAATTAGTTCCAATTATTAGAAAAAGAAAAGAAAATTTTTTTATTCTTGATCATCATGAAGTCGAAGATAATGTTTATCGAGATAATTATCCTGAAAATTTATTTTTTGTTAATCCAACTATTCATGGTTATGATGGGCTTGAGCATATAGCAGGAGCAGCTTTAGCTTATATGTTTGCTAAAAAAATAAAACCATCTGTGACAAAACAGGGATGGCTAGCCATTATAGGAATAGTTGGAGACTCATTAAAGTCAACAGATAAACTTCAATCATTTAACAGAGAAATATATGAAGAATTAGTTGATGAAGAACTAATAGAAGATAAAGAAGGTTTAATTTTATTTGGAAGCATGCATGAATCGATAAAAAATGGATTAAGGTATAGCATATTGCCATTCATTAACGGATTAGGTGGTGAATCTGATCAAAAGATTAAATCGTTTTTGAATGGATTAAATATTAATCCAAAAACAAAAGTAGTTGATTTAAGTAACTCTGAAATTCAGACTATTCAAAAAGAAGCGAATATAAATAGTCTGGGACATTATGCTCTATTACCTCAAAAAATTGATATATTGAAATTTGCGTTTGAACATGCATTATTATTAAACATTTTATGTTTTAAGAATATAAGTGCTGCTATTTCAATAATCCAGCTAAAAGCAATAACACGTTATGCTAAAAATTTATATTTAGAATATATAGATAATCTCACTAAAAACTTGAAGACCATATCAAGCGAATTACCTCGTCATGAAACTAATAAGGCAATTTTTATAGACGTTAAAGGGAAGATTACTCCTAGTAATTGGTCTGATACTGCTAGCTTTAGTGCTGTTAATGAAATTCTTAATCCAAATAAAATCCTGTTTTTAGGCGGTCTCGAGAAAAAATCAGGAACAATTAAATTAAGTATCCGTTGTTCTAGGAAATATATAGAGAAAAATAAGGGAATAGGAGTAAATAAAATTATTACTAAAATAAAAAATGAATTAGGAGGGGTTGGAGGGGGTCATAAGTTAGCAGGTGGTCTTAGATTATCGATACCATCTTTCGCACGGTTGAAAACAAATA
>JBHLNY010000078.1:5305-12412 GCA_048941065.1 Promethearchaeota archaeon | reverse complement strand
ATAGGTTACAAATCAATGGATTATATTCAACCTTTTCATTTTAAAAATAATGATCTTGAATTCTCTATGGCATTTAATGGAACTATTGCGAATTTTGATGAAATTAAAAAAAATATGGATGACATGGGACGTGTTTTCATAACTGATACAGATACAGAAGTAATGGCACAACTAATTGGTTCTATTGCATTAGCTTCAGATGATTGGCCAGAAGTCTTAAAAGTAGCTAGTAGATTATTAGATGGATCATATTCATTAATCCTGATGACAAATAAGGGTGATATCTATGCAATGAGGGATCCATTGGGATTTAAACCTCTATGTATTGGTGAATTAAAGAATTCCAAAAGAAATCTCTATTTCGTAGCATCTGAATCCTGTGCCATAGATGTAGTGGGTGGTAAGTTTTTAAGAGATGTTGAACCTGGCGAAATAGTCCATTTAAGCCATCAAAAAGACATTCATTCTGAAATCATTGTAAAATCGAATAGAACTGCTTTATGTCAATTTGAATTTGTATATTTTTCACGTCCAGATTCTATTATTGATAGTGTGTCTGTTGCAGAGGCAAGATTAAAATTAGGAATGAATTTAGCTAAAAATGATCCTATATTAAAAATTCCTGAAATAAGAAATAATGCGATAGTGGTTCCTGTACCAGATTCTGGTCGAAGTGCTGCCGTCGGATATGCTAAAGAAGCAGGTTTGCCATATGCAGAAGGACTAATGAAAAATAGGTATGTCCATCGAACCTTTATAATGCCTGGTCAAGCAAAACGTAAAATAGCTGTAAAAGAAAAATTAAATCCAATTAAAAGTGTAATCAATGGTCGAGATATTATCCTATTAGATGATTCTATTGTCAGAGGAACAACGACTCAACAAATAGTTACATTATTGAGAGAAAAGGGAGGAGCTAAACATGTGCATTTAAGGATTAGTTGTCCACCGATTATAAGTCCTTGTTATATGGGTATAGATTTTCCTACTAAAAATGAATTGATAGCTGGTAGGTTTCAAGAACTATACGGAGAAAATTTTATTGAAGAAATTAGAAAACACATTGGAGCAGACACTTTAGTATATCAAACTATTGATAATTTGCTTAAGGCTATTGGAAAAAATGAAAATCAACTATGTTTAGCATGCTTAACAGGAATTTATCATTTAAAATCAGTGAAAAAGCTAGCAGAAATGGAAGAATCAATTGTAAAGAGTCGGATATAATATTTTATACTATTCAACACCATCCCAGCAATATGTGCATAGCTTTTCCTTTGGTAGCCCAATAGCTTTAACCAAGTTTTCAAGTTTTTGATATTTCAGAGTTGTTAATCGCAACTTCTTGCGGATAATATCTACCATTGCTTTATAGTTATCAGATTCGGGATTAATATAATCTTTAGGATTTCCAACATCCTTTCCAATTAATTCTTTTATAGCCCATCGTCCCGCTAAGTCTAATTCAGAACGAGAACGCGAGAAATTAAGAAATTTACAACCATATACAAGTGGAGGACATGCAGGTCTCATGTGTACTTCCTTAGCACCATATTCATATAATCTTTGAATAGTTCTTCTAAGTTGGGTTCCTCTTACAATTGAATCTTCACAAAAAAGTAATCTCTTATTTTTAATTTCTTCTTCAACTGGGATTAATTTCATTTTCGCAACTATATCTCTAATGGATTGATCTTGTGGCATAAAACTTCGAGGCCAAGTTGGAGTATATTTTACAAACGGTCGTGAGAAAGGAATTTTTGCCTCATTTGCATAGCCCAAACCATGAGCAGTTCCAGAATCAGGAATACCTGCAACAAGATCTACCTCCACATCGTCATTTTTTGCTAAATATGAACCACATCTATGGCGTACAACTTCTACATTAATACCTTCATAATTAGAAGCAGGGTATCCATAGTATACCCATAAAAAACCACAAATTTGCAATCGGTTACCTGGTGCGATCTTTTGTTCTGGACCATTCTTATTTATGAAAATTGATTCTCCTGGACCAAGGAATTTGATTATTTTATATCCTAGATTAGGAAATGCACAAGTTTCCATTGTCACAGCATAGGATCTATTTTTCATCCCTATAATGAGAGGTGTCCTACCAAGTTTATCTCGTGTAGCATAAATGCCTTGATCTGTTAATATAAGCATGGTACATGAACCTTCAATCATATCTTGAACTTTCTGGATTCCTTCTTCAAAGGTAGAACCTTGGCTAATTATTGTCGCAACCATTTCTGTAGGATTTATTTCACTTCCATGCATTTCTGAAAAATGTGATCCGTTGTTTAATGCATCTTTTGCTAAACTTTCTAAGTTATTAATTTTTCCAACTGTAACAATGGCAAAAATGCCTAAGTGTGAGCTGATTATCAAAGGTTGATCATCAAAATCACTGATCACACCTATTCCTTTATTACCATGCATCTTTGTAATATCTTTCTCAAACTTCGACCTAAATTGAGTTGTAGTAATATTTTTAATGAATCTTTGAAAGCCACCTGCATTCTTTACTGCTAATCCTCCCCTTCTAGTTCCTAAATGGGAATGGTAATCTGTCCCGTAAAAAAGATCTTTTAAACAGTCAGAATTTGAAAATACTCCGAATAATCCACCCACTGTTTACCACTATATATTTAATTTGAAAAATAATTATTAAATTACATTATTAATCTAGTAAGAATTAAGTTCTATTTTCTACAAAAATCTATAAAATTCTGAAATATTCTAATTCCATTTTTGCTTGATTTCTCAGGATGAAATTGAGTAGCGACTATATTGTTTGTAGAAAATATTGAACAAAATTCAGTTTCTCTATATTTAGTTAAGCCAAGAATATAATCTTTATTTTCAGGAATACCAAAAAAGCTATGAACAAAATAGAAAAATGAATTGTCTTTAATACCTTTTAATAAGAAATGCTCTGGATTTTTAAATTTGACATTATTCCATCCAATTTGAGGGACTTTACCGACTTTTGCCCTATCAAATGCGATAACTTTGCCTTTAATAATGTCTAAACCATTAGTTTCACCCATCTCAAAACTCTTTGAATAGAGTAATTGGAGTCCTAGACAAATACCAAATAAAGGTTTATCCTCTTCAATTATTTGATTAATTACTTCAATAAGACCTTTTTCTCTAAGATATTTCATGGCATCTTTAAATGCTCCAACCCCCGGTAATATGATTCCATTTGTATCTAATATAATTTTAGGATCATCTGTAATGATAGCATTTATATTTAAGTGCTTTAGACAATTATAAATACTCTTAAGATTTCCCATTTCATAATCTATAATGGCAATATTGAATACCATGGTTTATAACCTCATTGGAATTCCCGCTTTTATACACTTATTTTTTACAACTTCAATTGAGTATTCATTATAGTGAAAAATGGAAGCTGCTAATGCTGCATCGGCATTACCTAACTTAAAGGCATCGATAATATGTTGGGGATTACCTGCACCTCCTGAAGCAATAATAGGAATATCTAATCTTCTACTAAAAATTCGTGTTAATTCTAAATCATATCCATTTTTAGTTCCGTCACAATCCATAGAAGTCAACAGAATTTCCCCGCATCCTAATTTAGCAGCCTTTTCTCCCCATAAAACTGCATCTTTCCCGGTTGGTGTTCTTCCTCCATGAATATAAACCTCCCACCAACAATATTTATCATCAATTTTAATGACAACATTGTGATGTACTTTTTCTGGACTCTCAACATAGACTCTCTTAGCGTCAATGGCAATTAAAATGCATTGAGAACCGTATATTTTTGTGCTTTCTGTTATTAATTCAGGATTTTGAACAGCAGCAGTGTTCAAAGAGACTTTATCCGCTCCTGCTCTTAAGATTTCTTTAATATCTTGAACACTTCTCAAACCTCCACCAACAGTAAAAGGTATAAACACCAATTCTCCTGTACGCTCAACTAAGTTAATAAGTATTTTTCTTTTATCTGAAGATGCTGTAATATCTAAAAAAACGATTTCATCAGCACCCTGATCATCATAATATTTAGCTAACCTAACTGCGTCTCCTGCCTCTTTTAAATTAAGAAACTGTATACCCTTAACCACCTTTCCTTCAGAGACATCTAAACAAGGAATAATACGTTTTGTTAATGGCAATTTGAGGTTTCTCTATTTTTATTTCGAAATTTAAAATGCAGAATCATACTAAATTTATTAGATTTTTCGTAGTTATAGTTAATAATTAAAAATAAGCTGAAAAATGAATTAAGTAAAATGTATCTTTTACTACTGAAATTTCTTATTATTTGAATATCATTAACTCCTTTTATTAAATTGAAAAAATCCACCTATTAGTTGTCCCGTACTTATACCTGCATCACCGGGTGCTACAAGCTCATGCTCTAGAAACTGATATCCTGATTGAATTACTTTTTCTTTAATCGTTTTAGAGAAATAGTAATTATAGGCTACTCCACCAGTTAAACCTATTTTATTTATATTATACGTATTAGCTATTTTCATAGCTAAATCTGCAAAAACTTCACCAATACTAAATTGAAATTTAGCGGCAATATCCTCTTTTTTATTTTTCGATTCTTCTAAAATAGATAATAGATTTAATATAAAATCTGTAGTTTTAATAAAATATCTTCCATTTTTTTTACCATAAGTAATATTTAAATCAATTTTTTCAGGATTTCCCTTTGAAGCTAGCCCTTCAAGCCTCATTGCAGGTTCCCCTCTATATGTTTTTATATTCGAAGCTCCTAATAGATAAGATACGACATCAAAAATCCTACCAGTTGAGCTTGTTAAAGGGATATTGGTTTTTCCTTCTTCAAATTGTGAAATTATAGTATGCAGTTCTGCTTCTTGATATTCTAAATCATTTACCAATCCGATTTTCTTAAAAGTTCTTATCGCTTCTTCATTAGTTAAAGCATTGAGTATAATAGAAGCAGCCATACGAGCAGGATATTTAGTACAACGGTCCCCTCCAATCATAGGTTGATATTCTAATTGACCTATACGTTCAAAATCACTATAAGAACATAAAAGAATTTCTCCACCCCAAGTATTACCATCAATTCCATAACCAACACCATCTACACTAATTCCAATGATTTTTTCATCAATAGCAACATTATTTTCAGCCATTAAACTTAATACATGAGCAAAATGATGTTGAATTTGAAATAAATCAACATCAAGTTGCGAACGGAGCTCATTTGCAAGTTTAGTGGTTATAAAGGTAGGATGTAAATCGCAAGCGATATATTTAATTTCCGAATCATTTATCTGTAATAGATTTTTCATATGTAGAAGCGATTTCTTTAAAAAATCATATGTTTCGAGGTGTGTTACATTTCCAATATGTTGAGTTGGGAAAATCCGATTTCTCCTCAAAAGTGCACCTGTAACAGCTAACTCAGGACCAGTGGAAATGGCAGCTGGTAATACTATATCAAAAGGTAATGGTAAGTATTCGGGAACATAGCCTCTAGATCTTCTTATTAACTTAACTTTTTTATCGTGAATCCTTAAAACACTATCATCTACTCTTTGATAAATGGGCCTATTATGAAGGAGAAATATATCTGCTAGATCTTGAAGTTGATCAAATATATCTATATTTTCTATAGCCATAGGAATATAAGATTTATTGCCACTTGTATAAATTAAAGGTTTTTCTCCAATGTATTTAAATAATAAATGATGAATACCTGAATATGGGAGCATTATTCCAACATTATTTAGTCCGGGGGCCACTTGAGTACTAATTATAAAATAATCACTTATACTTTTTTTTTCTAATAGAACAATAGGTCTACGAAATGAGGTTAAAAGCTCTCTTTCCTTAAGCGAAATTTTTAAAGTATTCTCTATTAACTCTAAATTGGGAACCATTAGGGCAAAAGGTTTGTATTTTCTTTCACCCTTTCTAGTACGTAGCTTGAGAATAACTTCGTCATTATCTGCTAAACAAACTAAATGGACCCCTCCTATGCCTTTAATTGCAATGATCTCCCCATCATTTATTCTTTTCGCGGTTTCTTGCAAAATAAGATCTATTGTATTGAGCTTTATAATCTCTTTATTATTATTGTAAAGTGAATAATGAGGTCCGCATACAGAACAGGCAAATGTTTGAGCATGAAATCTCCGATTTTTAAAATCAGAATATTCTTGGATACAAGATTCAGGTTCAGCTTTTTCACAGAAAGGAAATTTTATCATCGTTGTACGTTCTCTATCATATGGTAGTTCTTTTACAGTGCTAAATCTAGGTCCACATACTGCACAAGCGATAAAAGGATAATTATAATATTTTTTAAGCTTTTCGTTTTTTAAATCTTTAATACAATTCTCGCAAATAGCAATATCAGGAGGAAGTGTTAGACTAATACCACGTCCATGCTCGCTTTTCTTAATTTCTAAATTATTAAAGATTCTTTTAGAATTTATATCCTTTACTTCAAAATGCTCAATATAAGATATTTTAGGTTTATTTTGTTTAACTTGTAAGATAAAATTTTCAATTTTAGTAGGTTGACCTTGTAAAACTAATCGAACACCAGCATTTCCGCGATTTAGAATGTATCCTTTTAATTCGTTATTCCGTGCAGTATTAAATAAGAAAGGTCGAAATCCTACCCCTTGAACAATTCCAGTGATATTAATTTCAGCAGTTCTTATATCATTCAAGAAGATATCTCAGATTATAAAAAGTAAATTGATTTTTAAATTAAGTAATAATTCTTTTAAAAAAAAATATAATATTTTATTGGGAAAATTATTAAAAGGATTAGATCTCATTTAATTATTTATTAAAGCTAAAAATTATAAGAAGATTAAGATGAATCTAGACCTAAATAGATGGGATGTTCCGTATCATGAAGCATTCTTTAAAACGAGCCATAATTCATATGAACATTCAATTAGAGAACAACTAAATAAGGGAGTAAGAGGACTCGAATATGATATTCATGATGATAAAATTCATGAATTAAACGATTTTGAAGTTTACCACCTGCAAAATCATTATGACGTTGCACTCAATGTAGATGGAAATCCAAATGATTACTTGTTTTCGAACTGGCTTGGGGTT
>JBHLNY010000078.1:0-5205 GCA_048941065.1 Promethearchaeota archaeon | reverse complement strand
GAACATCAAAAAATAGTAACTACTCAGAGATTAACTCGAGCTGATTTTGATAAAATCGTATTTGGAAGGCATGTAAAAACTTACTATAAAAAGAATTTTGAAGCAGGTTATAGATGTAATTTCCCTGTTACAGATTCATGGAGAATAAGCAATTATGATAAATCATTTCCATGGTCTATTTAGTAGGTTCGTCCTTATAATATTTATAGTATATACTACATGTTCCTTCCATTGAAACCATACATGGTCCAATTGGATTAATTGGAGTACACTCATCTCTAAATAATTTGCATTCAAAAGGATATAATTTTCCTATCATAACTAAATGACATGAGCAGCCAGGGGGAATATCTAACGATTTCTCAATTTTTATATCAAATTTTATATCTGCATCAAATTTACTATATTTATCTTTAATTTTTAATCCACCATCAAGAACTCTTCCGATACCTCTCCATGGGCTTGATACAGACTCAAATACTTCAGAAATGATTTCTTGAGCCTTTTTATTCCCTTCTGGTTTTACAACTCGAGAATATTCATTTAAAGTTTCAAATTTCTTTTCTTTTTTTTGTTTTAAAAGCATAAAAATTGCTAAAAGTACATCATTTGGTTCAAAACCAGCAATCACATTAGGTACTTTATATGCATCCGAGAATAATTTAAACGGTTCTAGGCCAATTATTGTCGAAACGTGGCCCGGGGATATAAAACCATCAATTTTTAATTGAGATTGAGAAATTAATAATTCCAATGCAGCAGGAATTAACTTATGAGCGCAAATTACTGAGAAATTTGAAGGAGGTCCTGATTGAATCTCATATCCAATTAAAGGTACAGTAGTCTCAAAACCAATCGCAAAAAAAATAACTTCTTTTTCAGGGTTTTCTTTAGCTATTTTAATAGCATCATGAGGACCATATACTATTCTAATATCTGCGCCTTTCGCCTTTAACTCGGCTAATGAAATATTTGTTGCTGGAACTCTGATCATATCTCCAAAAGTAGTTATTATTGTATCATCTCGCCTTCCAAGTTCAATAGCTTTGTCAATATCTGCAGCAGGGCATACACAAACAGGACATCCAGGACCAGATAGTACCTCTAATTCCGTTGGTAGCAGTGATCTTAAACCATATTTAGAGATAGTATGTTCATGCGTTCCGCAGACATGCATTATTTTTATGGGTTTATTCAAATCTTTTATAATCCTCCTAATGGATTTTACTATTTTTTCCGAAAATACCTTGCTTTTAAGCAATTTCGTTCCAGGAATTTCCATAGTCAATCTTTTTATTTTTTTAATTTAACAAATTCGAGGTATTAATTCTCCTAATGGCATATCTATAAATCGAGTACCCCCAACTACAGTTTTTAATAAAACTTTTTTTGGATTTTCACGTCTAACTTCACCTATAATCTCTGCATCTTTTCCAATTTGAGTAGATTTTATCTTTTTTAAAACTAGATCCGCAAATTGAGGATCAATGGATAAGAGAGCACGTCCTTCTGAGGCAATATTGAGTGGATCTAAACCTAACATATTACATATTGTGATAACTTGTTTTTTTATAGGAATTTTCTCTTCTTCAATATAGATTCCCACATTTGACTTTTTTGCCCATTCATTTAAACTTGCAGCAATACCCCCTCTTGTAGGATCTTTCATAGCATGAATATAATTATTTTTTATTTCAGGTTTAAGAGTGTTATTAATATCTAAAAGAAATCCTAAATCAGATTTTAAATCTGTATAAATATTCAAACCTTCTCGACTAGCTAATAAAGCAGTACCATGGTCCCCAATACTTCCAGTAATAATTATTTTGTCTCCAATTTTTAACCCATTATCCAAAATATTTATTTGTTTATCTTTTATTCCGATTCCAGTGGTAGCCATAATTATTTCATTTAAACTTCCATTAGGCATAACTTTTGTATCTCCAGCGATAATTGCTATATTCGCTTCTTTTGCTTTTGAATTAAACGAGTGTATAATTTTTCCTAAAGTTTCTAATTTAAAACCTTCTTCAATAATAATTACCGATGTAATGGCAATAGGTTCAGCACCCATCATTAATAAATCATTAACTGTACCACAAACACTTAATGAACCCAAATCACCTCCTGGAAAAAAAATAGGATAGACAGTATGCCCATCTGCTGTAATTACAATTTCTTGATTATAATCTTTTAAAGGAATCGTAGCACCATCATCTAATTCTTCAACTCCGATCCCGTTAGATATTTTTTTAATGGCAATATCTTTAATAATAAAATTAATGAGTTCTTCTTGTAAAATACCGCCTGCTCCATGTGCTAAACGTATCACGCTTTCACTCTTAATATTCATACTAAAAAAAATGATTGTACAGTTAAAAGTTATTATGTTATTGAAAATTTGTAGTTAAATTATTAAGTGAATACCCGAATGAAAATTCACAGACATTTTTATAAAGAACCTAATTCTTGAATTAGAAATTTTTTAATAAAGTTATGAATAAATTACTTCAACTAATTTTTTTTTTAACAAATTAGCTAATTTAAATATAAAAAAAAAACAATAAAAAATTGATAAAAAATGGCTGTAAAAGTAGCATTCTTACAAAATTCTGATTGCTGGGGGTGTCATCAAAGCCTACTCAATTTACATTTAGGTTTACTTAATGTTCTTCCAGCATTAGATATTGTATATTGGCCTGCTGTATTAGATTTCAAATATGATTCATTGAAAGCAAGGGCTGATGGAGAAATTCTTGTAGGATTCGTTGAAGGAAGTTTACGAACCAAACATGATATCGCACAAACAAAGTTATTACGACAAAAGTGTGCCTTAATTGTTGCTTTTGGTAGCTGTTCATGTTATGGTAATGTACATGGATTAGCTAACCAATGGAATAAAGATAATTTAGTAAAACGCAAATTTTCTGAAGTTGAAAGTATTGCTGATGAAAGTGGTGGCGAACCTATGGTTAACACACCAGGTTTTGCTGATAAGATTGTACCTGTAGATGAAATTATTAAAGTTGACGCGTACATGACTGGTTGTCCTCCAAAACCAGAAGCTATTGCAAGTGCGGTAGTCTTCTTATTAGGTCAAAAGCCATTTCCTATGAATGATTTATCATTCTGTAATGATTGTACTATTAAGGATAATTGCTTGTTGGATAAAGGTACGCTATGTTTCGGGAGTATTACCAGTATAGGTTGTAGTTTAAAGTGTACGTCTGATGGTAAGCCTTGTGTAGGTTGTTTTGGACCCGCTAAAACAGTGGATTCTAGAGCTGATAAACTAAATAGCATGACAAAAAGTATTAGTACGGTCAGTTCTGGTGATAAAAAGAGTACTTATGAATTCTTAACTCTGTTTCTAAATGTACCCTTGATGGCTGGATTTGATTTAGCTGGAGATATTTTAAAACAAATTAAAAAAAGGGGATCTCCTGAGACACCTTTAGCGAATTTACCTCCTACAACAGAAGAAATTGCCGGGAATTTAATGGATTTTCTTAGAGATAATCGTGAATTTACTGAAATTTCTAATGTCTGTGATACTTGTCCGAGGATTATCGGGAGTAAATCTACAATGACAAGAGTTAAACGAGACTATGAAGGAATTCCTAATATGGACGATTGTTTCATTGAACAAGGTTATATCTGTATGGGTCCTGTAACCAGAGCTGGTTGCGGTGGAATGTGTATAAAGGTTAATGCACCGTGTACAGGTTGTTTTGGTCAAACAGAATGGGGTGTTAATCAAGCAGAGAGATTTGCAGATACGATCATAAAGGGATTTAATGTAAACTTATCCAAGGAAGAATTACTTAATCAAGTAAAGGATCATTTAGGTACATTTGAGAAATTTACTTTAGCAGCAAATAGAAACTTTATTGGAGGCGAATAAAAAATGGGAAAAGAAATTATTGTTGACCCCGTAACTCGATTAGAAGGGCATAATACATTAAGAGTAAAGCTTGGTGATGATGGATCGGTTCAAGATGTTCAATTTAGTATTACTACAACTAGATTTTTTGAAAAATTTCTAGAAGGGCGTTATTGTGAACATATTCCAAGAATAACACCAAGAATTTGTGGTATATGTCCAATACCTCATCATTTAACTCCTACTAAAGCAGTAGAAGATGCATGGGGTGTTCAGATCCCTCCTGCCGCCTACAAACTGCGTCAATTATTACAGAACGCAAAGCAATATTCATCACATGCCTTACATTTTTATGCACTCGCAGCTCCTGATTTCTTATTAGGTCCTATGGCAGATCCTGCATTAAGAAATGTGGTACATGTGATTAATAAGATGCCAGACGTAGGTGCTATGGCTTTAAAAATGATGGATTTTGGTCAAAAATTATGTCAAGCAATTGGCGGTAAATCAGTACATCCAATAGTAGCTATTCCTGGTGGGATGAAAAAACCCTTGGATGAGGATGTCCGAGATTTGTTTTTAAAACAAATTGAAGATCAAGTTGAATGGACAAAAAAAACTGTTGATATTGGTTTAAAAGTTGTTGAAGATTATTGGGACGTAGTTGCTAATGTAGGTGTTGTTCCTACTTATTATGTTGGTATAACTAAAAATGGAGTTCATGATATCTATGATGGAGATATTCGAATTGTTTCTCCTGACGGTGAGAAATTTGATTATCCACCCCAAAGATATTTAGATGCGTTAGGTGAACATATCCCAGAACATTCTTATGCAACTCACATGTATTATAAACCAGCAGGATATCCTAATGGAATTTATAGAGCAAATACTTTGGCTATGATAAATTGTGCTGACAAAATGGCTACTCCTTTGGCTGATGAGGCCTTACAAGCAATGAGATCAAAAGTAGGGACTAATGTTATCCATCACACATTTGCTTATCATTGGGCTCGATTAATTGAATTAGTAGAATCCATCGAAATGATAGCGATGCTGTTGCAAGACGATGACGTTGTAAATCCAGATTGCAAAACTTTAGACGTACAACCAAGAGAAGGAAATGGTGTTGGTGTCACCGAAGCCCCACGTGGATTACTCCTATATAATATTTGGTCTGATGCAGAAGGAATTTGTAAAAAAGCCAATCTTCTAGTAGCTACAAATCATAATATTGCAGGCATTGAGAAGACGTTAATGCATGTAGCTAAGCAAGTATTCGAAGACAAAGCCTTAGAAGGATTAAAATTACCAGACCCATG
>JBHLNY010000365.1:0-3057 GCA_048941065.1 Promethearchaeota archaeon | reverse complement strand
TACCTCGCAGTGGGCCTCCTCGCGCCAGGGGTCCTGGCCCACCAGTTGCCGGGCGTAAACCAGTGCTTCTTCATACTCCCCCTGCGCCTTGCAGGCATCTATCAACCGCTCCAGCACCTGCAAAAGGATCTCCCGCAGCCGCTCCCGTTCCGTCAGCACCCAGTCGTCATAATAGCCAGCCAGAAACTCACCGCGATAGAGCGCGACTGCGTCGCGCAAAATTCCAAACCCCAAACCCCAAACCCCAACACCCGACTCTCCACTTTGGGCTTTGGGATTTGGGATTTGGGATTTGACGAGGAACTCGTCTACGTCGAGCCAGAGGGGCAAGTGGGGATTGAGCTGGACGGTGTCACCTTCCGCCAGCAGGACGTCCACATCCAGGGCGTCCCGTACGGGGGCCAGGGCGCGGCGGATCTGCCACAGGGCCTGGCTCAGGCGGCGGCGGGCCACGGTGTCCGGCAGGTCAGGCCAGAACGTGCCGGCCAGCAGGTCACGGGTGTGGGGCTGGGCGCGGTACGTGACCAGGTAGGCCAGGAGGGACCGGGCTGCCGTGCCCGGGACAGGCGGGAGCGGCTGGTCGTCCCAGAAAAGGGACAGGCTTCCAAACAGGTGAATGCGCAAGGGAGTCATCTCGTTCCACCCATCTGGCCATTCTCGCCGATCACCTGGTGGGCGCGCTCGTAGGCGGTGATGATTTGGCGATGGACTTGCACGTTCTCCAAGAAGGAGCGCCGCAGCTCCTCATCCTCGATCCCAGCGGCCCGCTCTTGCACCAGGCGATAGGCGGTGTCCAGTACATCCCAGGCCCGGGGGTCCCGGTTGGCGTGCAAGACGCGGTAGCAGGTCAAGGGCACCTGGAAAGGCTCGCCAAAGCCAGCCAGTGCGTGGACCGTGAGAGGGTTCCCCAGGGAGTTCAGGATCTCCTCGACGTGAACCTGGGCCTGGGCCAGTTCCCCCTGGGCCAGGCACACGCGGGCCAGACCAGCCAGGCTCTCCACGGCTGCAGCGCGTCGACCCTGTTCCCGGTACGAGGCGATGGCTTGCTCGTAGGCTTGAGCCGCCTCTGCCAGGCGTCCCTGGTTGAGCAGATCCTGACCCGAGAGGAACAGCGCGTACGTGCAACCATGACGATCATCGATTTCCTGGGCGACCTGCAGTGCTTGTCGGCCGTATTCGCGAGCGGCATCGTCTTGGCCAAGCCGATACGAGATCCGGCAAAGCTCACTCAGATCCCACCTCTCGCCCTGCCAGAAGCCCAGCTCGCGCTTGATGGCCAGGGCCTGCTGGAAGCAGTCCCGGGCTCTCTCGTAGCACCCCTGTCTCCTGTACAAGTCGCCGAGCCGGTAGAGCGTGATGCTCTCCTCGAACCTGTCCCCCAACTCGCGGGTGATGTGCCGGGCCTGCTGGAGGCAGTGACCGGCCTGGGTGTAATTCCCCAGCTTGGCCGCGATGGTACCCAGACTGTTGAGCACCTGACTCTCCCCTCGCCGGTCGTCGACCTCGCGCGTGATGCGCAGGGCTTGCTGGAGGTAGTCCCTGGCCTGAGCGACATCGCCTTGTTGATCGTAGAGCAGGCCGAGGTCGTTAAGCTGCAGACCTTCATTCTGCCGGTCGCCCATTTCGCGAAAGACGCGCAGGGCCTGTTCATAGTAATTCCTGGCGGAGGGCGCATCGCTCTGCCAGGCAAAGAACACGCCGAGGCTGTTGAGCGTCACGCTCTCGCCCCGCCGATCACCGATCTGGCGATACGCGCGCAGGGCCTGCTCGTGGTAGGCTCGGGTGCTGGAGGGCTTGTTCTGGTAGCGGGCGACAGATCCCAGGAGACACAAGCTCGCTGCTTCCAGTTGGGGCAAGCCCATAGCACGGCTGAGGTCCAGAGACCGTTTGCCCCGATGCATGGCTGCCTCGTATTCGCCCTGTCGCCAGAGCGCGGCACCCCATCGCAGATAGCCCAACACCTCGCTGCTCACATCCTGAGCTGCCTGGGCCAGGTGAACGGCCTCCTGGGCTGAAGCGATGGCCGCCGGATAGTCGCCGGTCACCTCAGCATATTGGGTCCGGCGCAGGGCCACCTCGGCCCGCCGTTTGGCGACTTGCAACTCGTCATCATCCACCTGCGTCGCCAGTGCCTCCAGTGCCGCCAGGTCCTGGGCCTGTGCTCTCCTCGCCCCTTGTAGGCCGTAAACCTGCTCGCGGGCCAGCAACAGGGTGTACCGTCGAGCCGGATCTCGTTCCGGCGCCAGGTCCAGGGCGCGGCTCAAGTAGGCCACGGCCTCTGTATTGGCGAACTGGGCCGCCGCCTGTTCCCCGGCCAGCCGGGCGTAGTGACATTCCCGCTCCACGTCCTCGGCCCGGTTCCAGTGATGCACCAGCAGGGGATAATAGGGGCTCAGATCGCGGTCATAGACGCGCTCGTACCAGCCAGCCACCGCGCGATGCAACTCCCGCCGCTGGGCAAAGAGCAGCGTGTCGTAGGTCACCTGCTGGGTGATGACGTGCTTGAAGAGGTAGCTCAATTCTGGCTCCAATGCTTCCAGCAGGGTCAGGTCGCGTTGCGCCAGGTCATCCAGATGAGCTTGCAGCAGGTCCGCCACCACCTGCCGGGGGTGCACGTCGCGCAGGGTGCGGTAGAGAAAGCTCCGCCCGATGACGGCCGCCACTTTCAGGGTCAACTGCCGCTCCGGCGGCAGGCGGTCGATGCGCGACAGCACCACCCCCTCTACCGTGTCCGGCACGCGCTCGCGCAACGTCGCCAGGTCGCCAGCGAGCGTGCAGGTTCCTTCCGCAACGACGATGGCGCCACTGTCTCGCAGGGCGTAGGCCAGTTCCTCGGCGAAGAAGGGGTTCCCCCCGGCGCGCTCGCGCACCAGGTCCGCCACCTCGGCCGGTAAGGCGTCGGGGGCCAGGCCCAGGCGTGCCGCGGCCAAGGCCACCGTTTCCACTGGCGACAGGGCCTCCAGGCGCAAGGTCTCCGTCCCTTCCAGCCTGGCCAGGGCGGCGTGTGCAGGCCGTGGCGGCGCCTCCAGTGGGCGCAAGGCCAGCAGCAGCAGTAGC
>JBHLNY010000077.1:0-12424 GCA_048941065.1 Promethearchaeota archaeon | reverse complement strand
ATCTCATTCGAGATAAACTAAACATGGAACCAGAACACTTTTTTGATTATTTCAGAAATTATGAGGATGATATGATACGAATTATTGGATACTTAGGAATACATCTTTTAAATGAATATGGGGGCCTATTAGAAAAATCTCTCAAAAATGAAACTGTTGCTAAAATGTTTGGTTATCTTTATAGACAAATTAAGGAAATGGCTCTTTTATTTATTCCTTTAGATGTAATAAGAGATTATAATAAATTACTGGTAAGCTTTTTGGAGGGATTGGCTCCTGTAGAGATGGTAGAAAATATTAAACTTTTTTCTGCTAAAGATACGATTAATTATTTATTTGAAGGTGCTCAAATGGCACTTGAAAATTTAGGTATTGATTTTTCTGAATTAAAGGAAAATGTTTGGGAGGAATTAAAGAAAGAGCGGGAAGATGAATTGATCCCTGCTGAAGCTTCGGCGATTGAGAGAACTCGAGAGAATGTTCCAAAAATAATTAACTTAATCCAAGAGATATTAATGGTAATTAATGATATACTTACACTCCCCATAAGAGTTTTGATCTCTGAGAGTCATTATGGTTTAAAAACCGCTATAAATTCGGTTGTCTCTGAAGAGGAAGGTTTGTATGGTTCAATAAGAGAGCGATTTGATCATATCTTTGACCAAATTCAAGATATTAGGCGATAACTGTCTAAATTTTTATAATTATTTTAACTTCGGTTCTATAATATATCTTCACTTTTTTATAACACAATTAAAGTGATATTCTTCGATTTTAAGAATAATCAATCTGAAACTTCTCTTTAATTAATTTTATATAAATTTGAGACAATAATTATTATTAAAATATATAAAATCTATAAAAATGATATAATTAAATGGTTTTTTAAATGAGACCCTCTGAAAAAAAAGTCGTAATAAAACTATCAAGTGTTCTAATACTCACTACTATCGTTTTTACAATTCTTTCAGTTCCTATAATAAGCATAATAGCTCCATTAGGAGATATTATTTTCCCTGGTACTGGGTTATGGCTCGTTCCCGGTGAAATCCCTGAACATGAAGTATTATATGCTAAGGGATTGAATAGTTCGATAACAGTTTATAGAGATGAATGGGGTATCCCTCATATCTATGCATCTACTGAAAATGACTTGAGTTTTGCATTAGGATATGTTCATGCTCAAGACAGGATGTTCCAAATGGATTTAGCCAGGAGACAAGTAAGAGGTAAACTTTCTGAAGTGGTAGGTAAAATAGCTCTCGAAGAAGATAAATTTAATCTTGCAATGGGAATGGAATATTGGGCTAATCAAACTCTTCAGGAAGCTATTAGATTGCAGCAAGAAGGAGATATTGATTTCTTAGATTCAGTTTATCGTTATGCTGATGGCGTAAATTATTATATCAATACACATCAAAATGAACTCCCTTTAGAATACGCTATATTAGGGTTTAAGCCTAAAAAATGGACTCCCTTAGATACATTTTGTTTTGCAAAATACATGAGTAAAATGCTTACTTGGCAATATTACGACTTATATAGGTTACAAACATTAGAATCTTTAGGTCAAAATGATACTATCGAATTATTCATGTCAACTTATGGACAAATTCCTATATGTCCTAATTACGGTGTCTTTAATGATAGCTCGGAACTCTCTTATAATGGTGGACCATTAAAGATTAGTTCTAGTGTTATAAAAACAGTTTCAAATTTTTTGAATAATGTTGAAAGTATCCCTTCAGAAAAAATTTTGATGGATTTACAACAAGAAAATATTATAGGGTCAAACAATTGGGTTGTTGATGGTGTAAAAAGCAGCACCGGCAAACCAATCTTGTGTAATGATATGCATTTAGCTTGGAATGTACCAGGAATATGGTATGAAGCACATTTGATTGATCAAAGTACTGGTTTAAGTGTATATGGATTTACATTAGCTGGCGTGAATATTCCTATAGTTGCCCATACTGATTATGTAGCGTGGGGTATTACAAATACTGGATATGACGTAATGGACTGGTTTTATTATGAAGAAATAGATCCTGATCATTATATATATAATGGTACAATAACAGAATATACAAAAAGATCCTATACTATAAAAATAAAAGATCAGAAATCTCAAAAATTTACAGTCAAGGAAACAGTACACGGACCAGTTCTTAATGATTTCCTTGACGATGATATCCCTGATTCTTTAGATATAGAAAAAATAGTGTTAGCACCTAAATGGACAGGAAATAATGTAACTACTGAATTTTTAGCATTGTATGGATTTAATCATGCTAAAAATAGAACTCAATTTGATCAAGCTTCGGTTTATTTTCATACTCCTTCTTCGAATATTGTTTATGCAGATATCGAAGGAACAATTGCAATTAGACCTACTGGATTAGTACCTATAAGAGATGATAATTTAATTGTACCCGGACATTTTGGTAATGGAACCCTACCATATAATGGATCGAAGGGTGAAGGTGAGTGGAAGCGCTATGTTCCTTTTAATCACTTGCCAAATACAGAAAGTCCATCTCAACATTATTTAGTTTCGGCAAATCAAATAGTTGCTGGACCTAATTATAAAAACTATTCCCTTCAGAACAGTTATGCAGCAGGTTATAGGGCGAGAAGGATTAACGAATTACTTAATAATTCAGCAGATGGCACAGTAGGGATAGAAATAATGAAGGAAATTCAGCTTGATGTTAAATCTACACCAGCCAGAGCCTTTACTCCATACATTATTAATACAATTGAAGACTTACCTTCTTCTCAAAAAACAACAATAATTTTAGATACTTTAACTCAATTAAAGAATTGGGATTATGATATGGATAAAGATTTAGCTGCACCAACAATTTTTCGAAAGTGGCGAGATTATTATCAAGATTTTACTTTTGAAGATGAATTTGAAGCTGTAGGAGCACCAATACAACCTCAATTAAACGTTTTAGAAAAATTAACAAGGGATGAGCCTGATTCTAAATGGTTTGACGATATTAATACCCCTGAGATTGAGAATAGAACTGATATCATTTTAAAAGCCTTAAATGCGACAATAGATTTCTTAGTAGAATATTATGGAACTAATGAAGTATCTACATGGAGATGGGGTGATATACATAAATTGCTTTTTCCCCATATTGTTCCTGGATTTGACTCTTTAAATAAAGGACCATTTGAAGGAGATGGAGAAGGTTATACTGTTAATCCTTCAAGAGTGAGTATCCAAGACGGATTAGGTTTAGCTCGAGGTGGAGCTTCAGAGCGTATGATTATAGATTTCAGTGATTTGAAGAATTCTCTCAGTGTGATTCCTTCAGGACAAAGAGGTATATCAAGTTCTAAACATTATTCTGATCAATTGGAGGAATTATTTTTAAAGGGTAAATATCATCAGCAATATTTTTATGACGATAAAGAAGATTTTCCAAGAAATCATATTGAATCTCAAATTAAATTTATGCCTGGAGAAAATACTGAATTTGCAATTTTCATGACGATATTCTTAATAGTTGGTTCTATAATTGGTATCATTAGCGTGGTGGTTGTTATGTGGTATAAAAAAGAAGAAATTCTCTTAAGATTTAAAAAATTAAAATTGAAGCAAAGAGGTGATAAAAACGAAAATTAAGAATCGTGAGATTAAAATTAGTTTAGAGACAAGAAATTTCATAGTATCTACATCGCTAGCAATGTTTGTCACTTACATTCTTACTTTCATAGATGTTTGGCAATTAATTATAATTCCTGGAATATTAGCTGGAGCTTTTAACAAAACGATTAGAAGAGGGATATATAGCGGTGCACTAGGAGTTGCAATTATTTGGTTTCTATTTATGTTATATTCAATGATTGTTCAAGATGCGTATACTAATTTGGATCAATTTGCTGGTTTAATCTTTGGGGGATTAGGTTATGGATGGGTAATTTTTATACTTATACTTTTATTTGGGGTATTATTTGGTGCTTTAGGAGGTGCTATTGGAAGCAGTATATCTATTCTAGTGAAATTAAGATTTGAAACGGATGAATCAGAACTTTCAAAACCAAAAACCTATCTTAAATCAAACAGAGTCTAAACGATTCTTATTTTCTTATTCCACTTAATTTAGATTTTTCTTTAGAATATATCTCATAAAACCAATCAATTATATATTGAAAGAAAAAACGTTCTCTTAAAACATCATAATGCGATTTTCCTCTTAAACTCGTTAATTTAGCAATATCATTAGATTTAATTTTTCCTTGAGAAATTAAATCCATACGTGTGATAAATTGATCTTTAAGCTTTATTTTTCTTAGGATAATTGAGATTGCCTTTGATATTTTTTTTATTAGCTCTTGAATTTTAATTTCAGAATGATGCTGAAGTTCTTCAATATTATACAAATACGTCTTGATCTTCTTTATAATTGGATCCTTATTATAATAGTTTATTACAATATTTTGATCCAGAACTTCTGCTAAATAGTTAATAATATTTTTTTTTATATTTTTCCTTGTTATCAATTTTGACAATTCTTTTTCAAGTTTAATTAAAAATTGATTTTTTAGAAACTGTTTATAGTTAATAATAATTGCTTCAGTTTCTTTTTGATCTGAACAAATTTCAATTACTTCACCTTTAGGAGTTGAATATGTAAAACCTAAACCTTGTGGACCAAGCCCTCCAACTAAAACCATTGATAAAATATAGAAATTATAATTATTTTTGGCTAAAATTTTATCTTTATTTTTTAAAATATTATCAGGAGATACTAAATGTCTTTTAATTTCATGATGTTCGTGTTCTTCATCATTATCATAATAAAATACTTTGTATTTATAAACTACATTAAATTCAATGAATTTCCCTTCTTTTAAAGAAAAATATCTCAGTTCTTCATTTATATGATTTGCGTAAAATAAATAATTCTCAGTAAAATCATCAATAAATTTTTTACTTGTACTTAAATATCTAATACTAAGACCATATATCGTATACTGATTAAAAAAAACATTTTTTATATAATTCATTAATCCATACAGATTTGGAAAATAATTAATTTGATTATCTATGAAAAAATCGTAAAGATCTCGAGGCATAACTTTATAGATATATGTTATAAATGAATCAGAGACATTTCCAAATAAATCATTCAAGTTTGACAAAAGCAATTCATCTTGTTTAATAATGCCTAAGGATTTTTTATCTTTTTCAGGTAATTCTTTCTCTAATAATCTAAATTCGTTGCAAAATCTTAAAATATTTATTATATCACCTAAGGCAGAAGTTTGATATCCCTCAGATACTCTTTCGGTACAATTTAAAAGTAACGAGGAAATAATTTTAAATCGATTAGGTATATTTTTTGCATCAATAAAAATGTCAAATTTAACTGACATTTCAATTAATTTTTTAAAACTCTCAAACTGCCCGTATTCAAGACATTTAGAAAGGCCATTGTAAAATTCTTTCTCAATTTGTTTTTTCTCTCTTAAATCCGAAATTCTTGAGATATAATCCTCAAATAATTGATCTGAATCCATAAGTTGATTAATAAAAGGAAGATATTATGTAAGATATAATTATATTTGTTGAATTTGAAATTGAATTCCTTTAGTCTAACAACTCGGCAATTTTATTCGAAACACTCTGGATATTTAGAAAAACCATTCCCAATGAGGCGTCACTTTTAGCTAGAGTACATAATATCGCATTATCGCCTGCTTTTGATAATATTATATCACCATCAACGCCCTCTATAAGGATTCGCTTCAAATCTCCACGAGCTAATTCTTCGACTGCACGTTCAGATACACTCAAAATTGCAGCACTCATGGCACTAACTATTCCATCGTTAACATCTCGAGCAAGTACAGAACAAATAGGTAAACCTTGTACGCTAACAATAGCACTTCCCTGAATATCGGCATTAACTGCTTCCATTTTTCTCAGAAGATCGGTTAGCTCGCTAATATTTTCTGACAATCGGGGGCGTTACCTCCTTAATTGGTTAATTATCCTTATGATTCCTTTAAGGTTAAATCAACCGAATTAAATATAGATAATATGAAGAAATGATTATAATATTATTTTTATATTTGATCTAATTTTAATATTAACTTTATTAATAAAGTTAATACTTATTTAAAAACATACTTTCATTACATACTTTAATGACTGAGAATCAAAATTTGAAAAGCAAACCTCAAAAGGAGAAAACTCAAGCAGAATTGGAAAAAGAAGAAGAAGAAAAAAAGATAAGAATTGAATCACTTAGAAAAGCTGGAAAAATTGCTCAAGATGTAAAAAAATTTATAAAACCTAAAATAAAAGTTGGAACAAAAGCATTTGATATAATTTCTCTAGTTGAGGGAAAAATTGAAGAATTAGATGGAAAATGCGCATTTCCAGTCAATTTAAGTATCAATAATATTGCAGCTCATTATACATCTCCTTTAAAAGATGATGGTTTAATTATTAATGAGGGTGATTTAGTTAAACTAGATCTAGGTGTTCATATAGAAGGTTATATAGTTGATACTGCTTTTTCTGTTAACTTTAATGAGGATCAATCTCTTGAAAATATAATACAGGCTACGGAGGTTGCTCTAGATGCGGCGAAAATGATGGCTAAACCTAAAATAAATACTAAAGAAATGGGGAAAAAAATCGAAAGTATTGTTAAGGGTTTTAAATTTAATCCTATTAAAGAGCTGGGAGGACACCAAATAGAAAGGTGGATAGTTCACGGGGAAAAACAATTACCAGAATTAGGGACACAAGGGGGTGATATTATGGAAGATGGTGAAGTGTTTTCGATAGAAATATTTGCAAGTACTGGAGAAGGTACTGTTCACACTACTAGAAATGCCTTCATTTATGAACTAAATCCTTATGCTGGTAGAGTACCTTTACGACGGAAGACTTCCAAACAACTCTTAGGTTATATTAATAAGAATTATAAAACTTTACCTTTTGCAGAGAGATGGTTAGCAAAAGAATTTAGGATGGGTATTGCATTTGGACTTCAAGAGCTTGTACAACAAGGAAAACTACAAGCTCATTATGTATTAGCAGAGAAAAAAGGAGTTTTCGTTGCTCAGTCAGAAGAAACCATATTGATATCGGAAGAAAATGGATATGAACAGTTGACTTAATATAAATTTAAACCTTTTTTAAAACATTCTTTTAGTATGCTATGAAGAGATTAAATATATGCCTTGTTTCCTTAACAATCACTCCTGATACACAAGATGGAGCTGCAAAATTTTTTGCAGGTATTTTTAACTATTTAAAAAACCAAGGGCATAATGTTAAATTAATAACTGGTAGATGGAACGTCGCATTAAGCGATCCAAGGATTTTCCAAGTTAATATAATAAGAAAAAGATTTTTCTGGTTCCCACAATTTAATCTGAATACAATAAAATATCTGAAACGGCATGAGTTTGATGTAGTTCATGGTAATGGGCCAAAGGGAGCTCTACCTATTATATTATCAAATCAAAAACGATTTATATCAACAATACATGATTTAGGTCCCTTTGAAACTGAGTTTACGAAAATTCCTATTGAAAAGTTTATAATTAGATATATTACTCAAAAATCGACCTATATAACAACTTGTTCTGATTTTATCAGAAGAGAAATTAATTATTACATGCCAAAAGTTAATATCAATAAGATTTACAACCTATATTCTGCTATTGAAGCTAAATATAGGCCTTATCCAAATGAAGCTCAAAAACTAAAGGAAAAACTAGGTATTAAAGGGCCAGTGCTATTATATATTGGTCGTATTGCGAAGTATAAAGGAGTCAATGACATTATTCGAGCTTATAGAATTGCGAAAAAGAAGCTTCCTAACATAAACTTAGTGATGGGAGGTAAACCCGATTTTAGTATGGAAAAAACTTATAATGAGTGGAAATATAAATATAAAGATATTCACTTTGTTGGTTTTGTCTCTGAACAAGAAATTCCATATTATTATTCTATGGGTGATATCTTTATAACATATTCTTACGCATCAGAAGGATTTGGTTTGACTCCTATTGAAGCTATAGCATGTGGAACACCTGTGATTTGCTCTTCAATGCTAGCTTATAAAGAAGTTTTAAAAGATAATGCAATTTTTGTACCTCCGCAAAACCCTCATCTATTAGCTAAAGAAATCACTAATTTATTAAAAGATGACCTAGCGAGAGAAAATTTGATTGAAAAAGCTCAAGAATTTATAAAAAGATATACATGGAAATCTGTTGGAAAAAAGCTCGAAAAAGTTTATAGTAAGTTAATTTAACCACTAAGATTTTCCTACATACCGCTTATACCTATTATTATTTTTTATGTTCTTTTTAAATTAAGCAGAAGAATTATTAACTCATTAATCAGTTAATTTTTGTTTGACATGGTTGAAACAAATTTCAATCGGATTATCAAATTGATTTATTTTTTCTTTGAATGAATCCACCTTAAATCGATCAGATGTAGGACCATTTGTGAGAATTTCTATTGATCTTTCAGTAATTTTCTTACGATCCTTAATATGTTCTAGAGGAAAACCGTTACTTATTAGGAACTTCTCTTGAGGAGCAGAATCACCTGGAAATGTTTCTATACTAGGTACGTTTAAAAGACTTGATTCTCGAACAATTGTTCCTCCACCACTAATTACTAAAGCTCCATAAAAGCAAAGATCTACTATGTTTGGTAAATATTGAGTAATTACAATATTTTTTTCTTTTGTGAATTCTCTTAGCTTCCTTAATAAAAATTGTTCCTGTTTTGGTGATCGAACAAGTAAAAAGTATTTATGATTTGGAAATTCTCTATAAATAGGTGGAAAGAAATCACTTATCATTGTTTCATCTGGCTTAAGTTTATCAATGAAATAACAAGCAAGCGATGGCTCACTTCTTACTAATAAAAATTTTCCTTTTTCAATATTAAATTTGTTAAGAATATTAGGATTAGGAGTATAATCTGAAATCCAAGCGATTTCATCGAGACCATTATAACGAATAATCTTATCGGGATTAGCATGTAATTTTATATATAGTTCTTTAGGAATGCATTCAGGAGTTATAAGGGTTCCTATAAATGGGAAAAGTAATTTACAGACAGGTTCATTACGAGGTTCATCGTTAATCCCAATAGAAGGTATTTTTAACCCATAAGCAATTCTTGTACCCTCTATTGAAGAAAAAGTAACAAAATAATCTGGTAAAAACTTTTTAACATAAGGTAATAGATTCTTTAAGCGATCAATATAAGTCTGCAATTTAATAATTAATTTATTACCTCCATGTTTACCGACTTTTTTATAGTTTATCCCAAAATCATTTAAAATTTGATATGTAGAGTCATAATCTCTAGCAGTAATTAAAAGTTCAGCATTTTCCTTTTGAAATTTTTTAATTAGTGAATTAAACATTATAGCTGTCTTAGGTTGCTCGATATCAATCCAGATTTTTTTACCAGAGAGGCTCATTCTGTACACCGAATTTAATATGCTATTCCTTTCTATACAAATATTATTTTATTTTTTAGAAATTCTGATGGTTTAAAGGATTTACTAAAATTCCACATATCATTTTTTATAAATAGTAGAAAAAACTTATTTTCCGCATACGCAAGGATTAGTTTTACATTTAATACACATATTAGGATATTTCTTTAATAAAGCATCTTCAAGATCTATTTCTAGTAAGTTTGCTAATGAATTTGCCCAAGCTATAATATCAGCAAGCTCTTCGGAAGCTCGTTCTTTATCAATTTTAGATTTGTTAATGATGCTTGCTAATTCTCCAATCTCTTCTATTAACCAAATAAATGTGGCTTTAATTCCTCTCTTATAATCTTGTTGAAAGTAAATATTTTTTATTAGTTTTTGGAATTCAGCAATTCTCATATGATATATTAAGGTTTCATTAAAGTAAAATAAAATAGAGAGAAATCGTTAACCTCCTCCAGGAGTGAATAACCAATCAAAAATATGCGCATGAGCTAGAACTACGATTAGAATTAATGATATAGATAATATAATTGTGCTTATCGGCCCCACTTTAATTCCTATTGAACTATCCTCAAAAAAACGCATTAATCCGGCTCCAGCCATCGGCATAGGAGCACTCCCACTCCTTCTTTTTCTACGCCTTGATTGACTTGTACGAGACGACATTTTTACAACATTTCATAATTAATTCAAAACTATGTATTTAATAAATAACCAAGAAAATATAAAATTTTATCTGAAAGTTTAAAACCAAAATTTTAATAAATTTTTATAAAGTATTTTAATTATTTTTAGATAATTTAAGGAAGATTAAATAATTATATGTTAAAAAGAAAAAATATTTTATTTGTTTTCACTGTATTTCTGTTAATTACTGTAATATTTTCATTTATCTCGAATCCATCTGAGATAAATTATATTAATCAAAATAATACGGAAAATCCAAAACTCTCAGCTAATTTGGAAGGAGCTGAGAATATTATAATTACTGATATTGGGCGGGCAATCAATATAAGTCAATATGATTTGATGCATTTTAGAGATTCGATAACAATTAAAAATCTAAACAATAATCCTATTACTTCGCTTTTCATCGCAATTCCTTTAGAATATTCAGAATATCTAATTTTTGTAGAGGCTACCGGAAATGGTGGAAATACTTTACTAACTGAACGGTGCTATATGGTAATGGATGTTTATGAGATGATTGCCATATACTTCGATTCTCCTTTATTACCACAGCAAATAACAACAGTAATTTTTAGACATACATATAAAAATCTTTTAAGTTTTCAAATAGAATCAGTTAATCCCATAACTCAAGGAGTTTCTTTCACTGGTTATCTTTTTCCACTTTTACCCTATAAATCGGAAAAAAATATGAGAACGGTTTTTGACTTCCCTGATGATGGTGAAGAGTTAGCAACTTCTGACGATTGGGGGGCTGTAGTCCCCGGTTATAATCTAGTCATTTATGATTTAGAATATATTGAAAGTGAACTAGGAGACAATTATATTAAACCCTTCTTAGAAAATTTGGAAGATTATAGATATTCAACGGTTCATATCGTTGATAATGGCTTTACACGATTGGAAGCAAAAGAAATTGCGCGAGAAATATTCATTTCACCCTGGGGGATTATAAGAGTTAAAGAGAGTTTCTTAATAAAAAATGAAGGTTTGGTGAATCTTGATAAATTTTCATTGAAACTACCTGAATATGCTAATAATATGTATCTATCAGATGATTTAGGTGAAATATTAAATGATGGAATCGGTGATTCTGGTATTTTAACCATTGATTTAAGCGACGTACAAGGCAATCGTGTACCGATGACACCAAATTCATCATTTTCATTTAATTTACTATATTATCTACCCTTTGAAAAATTCTATTCATTAAATTGGTTCCAAGAATCAATTCAAATAGATATTTTAACAACTAAATATGATTTTTTAGGAAGAGATCAGACTGTTAAAATTGTTATTGATGGATGCTCCAGTATCGATTATGTCACCGAACCTCCCGATGCGATAAAAAAATCTAAAGGTAATTATGTACTGTATTATAAATCAGATTATGTAACTCCCTTAGAAACAAAAACCATACAATTCACATTTACAATTGATCTATTTGATTTACTCTTAAGACCTATTATTTTTATAATCATTATATCATCAATTGCATCTATTTACGTTTTAATCATAAAAACAAGAAAGAGAGAATATGATTCTGAGGCACTTAAAAAGGAATTTATCCCTATAGATGAAATCCGAGAATTTTGCTCTTTATATGAAGAGAAAAATGCGTTATTCTTAGAGATTAAACAAGCTGAAGATGATGCAAAAAGAAAGAAAATGGCAAAGAAAAAGTATAAAAACATACTAGATAAAAATACAGGAAAAATTGAAGAAATTCAGAAAGAGATAATTCCATTTAAAAAAACCTTAATGGAAACAAACGAAGCCTTTGAAAATATCATAAAAAAATTGGATGTTTTAGAAGCTGAGCGAGTAAGTGTTAAAGATAGCTTGAATCTTCTAGAAACGCGGTATAAACGGGGGAGATTACCTTCTAGAGCAGCATACTTGAAGTTATCTGATGATTTCAAGAAAAGAGGAAAAAAAATTGATAGAAATATTGATAAATTTATTCAACAATTAAGAAGTTATCTCCTATAGATATATCATAAAATAACTTCTGGATGTGCATTCTCTTATGAAACCGTGGCTTTTCGATATATTAGCATGTCCAATAGACAAAAATTTTCCCTTAGAATTATTTATTTTTTCTTTCGAAACAACAACCGAAGAATTTCAATCAATACTTAACAAATATAATAAAAGAGATATAAGCACTATTAAAAAAGAAAATTTCATTAAAATTACAAGGGAAAATAACGTAGTTTTTT